>DATCGT010000426.1:0-7928 GCA_036508775.1 Tepidiformaceae bacterium
ACTCGTGTTGCAGAAGCATGGACATTCCAGCCGGGTGGTCAATCTCCTCGAAGAATCCCCGCGCCATCGGGTCACGGCCCACGAGGTCGCCTACGTCTTCGACGGGAGAAGCCGGCACCCCCCGTTGCTGCAGCCGGGCGGAGACGGCCCAGTCATCTTCGCCCTGAACCCGTTCGCCGATCGCTGCCTCGATCTCATCCGCGGCGGCGTGGCGCCCTTCGACCAGCTCGAGCTCGGGGCGCTTCGCCAGTTCCGTCAGTCCGAGCGTCTCGCAGAGCGCATGCCACTCTGCCGTGTCGCGAACGGAGATGGCAATCCAGCGATCGTCACCCGAGCACCGAAACACACCGTGCGGGGCGTATTCGGTCGACCGGTTCCCGATCCGGCCGGGCTCGTGGTGATTGACCAGGTACTCGCTCAACTCGGTGTCGAGCAGATGCACCGAGGCCTCGTACTGGGACAACTCGATGTACTGGCCTTCGCCCGTCTTCTGGCGATGAAGCACCGCCGCCGCGATCTGCAGCGCGGCGAAATACGGCGTGGTGAAGTCTGAATGCAGCGTCCCCAGTCCGATGGGTGGGCGATCCGAGAAGCCGGTTAGCGCATTAAGCCCGGACATCGCGACGACTCCGTTGCCTACCGCGCGCCAGCCGCTGTGCGGACCCGCACTGCCCATCACGGGCAGGCTGGCGACAATGATGTCATCCTTCACGGCCTTCAAGTCCCCGTAGCCGAGCCCCCAGCGGTCCATGCGGTCGGGAGTGAAGTTCGAGGTCACGATGTCCGCGTGCCGGACAAGGTCTTTCGCCAGCGCAATCCCTTTCGCCGTTCCCAGGTTCAGCATGACGCTCTTCTTGTTGGGGTTGCAGTCGTTGAAGACCCCATTGGTCTCTGACGACATCTGTCCACGCGGCTGAACGCCAACTTCTCGGATCCGGTCGACCCGCGCGAGAGATTCGACCTTGATCACCTCAGCCCCAAGATCGGCGAGCAGGCGCGTGGCCAGCGGACCGGCGATCATCCAGCAAAAGTCGATGACCCGATAACCCGCGAGCGGCTGCGGCGTCACGACTGCTCCACCGGCGCGGCAACGCCCACCAGCCCGGACTCGACCAGCGCATCGATGGCGCGCTCATCGAGTCCACAGACGCTCGAAAGCACCTCGCGCGAGTGTTCCCCCAGTGCCGGGGCTCGAACGGGTTTCATCTCGTAGGCCGTCGAAATAAAGGGGGCCCTCATCGTCTCAATCGAGGCCCCGATCTGGTCGTGCCAGACGTTCTGAAAGAAGCCCCGTTCGCGGAGATGGGGGTCCGACGCAATGTCCGCGACGCCCTGGACCGGAACCACGAGGATGCTCCGCCGCTGGCCCTCGCGGACCAGTTCGTCTCGTGGCAGCGTGAGACAGAGCGCTCGCGTCGCTGCTGTGACCTCCGCCATGTGGTGGAGGCGGTAAAGCTGGTCCTCCCAGGCAGCGTCAGCAAAACGGGCTTCCCCGAGGGCTTCGGACACCCACTTCACAAAGTTCGGCCACGAAGGCGGATGCTGATAGAAAGACACCCAGGCGCCGTCACCCGACTCGAAGATCGTCTGACCGCCGACACTCCCCAGTCCATGCCGCCCGGGACGGACTTTGTTCCAGTACCAGTAGTTCTCGTTCGCGGTCTGGATCGTCGTCCACATGACCGCCTCCTGCATCGAGACCGTTACCCGTCCGCCGGTGCCGGCGAGGGCACGTTCCATGCAGAGTGAGACCGCGGCCAACGCTGCCGCCAGTGACGCCTGCTTGTACGCCAGCTTTCCCGCGGGGTAATTCGGCGCGTCCTCTTCGAACCCGTTGAGATAGAGGAGTCCGCCAGCAGCGGTTCCAACCAGGTCTGTCACCGCTCGCTCGTCTGAGTCGCGTCGGAAGACCGCGTCGACGACGCCCGCGGCCGGCGCCACAGCCGCCATCCGCGGCTCCGCGAAGAACTCAGCCGCAAGGGGAGACTTCTCCATCGGTGCGATGAGGACGTCCGCCCGCGTAGCCAGGGAGCCAACGATCGCCCACGCTTCGGGGCGGTCGAGTGCCAGGGCCAAACTCTTCTTGCCGGCGTTGTAACGCAGGTGGGCCAGCCCTCGCTCGTTCCCGGGAATATCCGCTACGAACGGGCCCCGGCGCCGAACCGCGTCTCCTCCAGGATGCTCCACCCTCACCACGGTCGCGCCAAGGTCGGCAAGCAACGTCGATGCCATCACGAGCGGCTCGTCGGCGAGGTCGACAATCAGCTGACCAAGCAGCGGAAGGGTCACGGGCTCGCACCTTCGGGGCAAACTGACCAGGGCCGGCGGCCGGCTCTGCTCTCGCGCGATTATCCACATTTCCGGCGATGGCGGATCTCCGGTCGCGACCGGCGCGGGAAGAACGCTGAACCGGGGTGCTATTCGGGAGCCGCGGCCCTCGCCGGGTCTTCGTAGTCGTGGAACGTGACTTCGTCGCTATCCGTGTCCCACGTTGCACACGAAAGCTGGAAACGGTTGCGATGATCGCGCGGGTCTCCCGCCGAACCCGGATTGATCACGAGGACGCCGCCGAAGCGTTCCGCCATCTTGAAGTGCGTATGCCCGACGATCAGCGCGTCGCAATTGAGGCCAGCAGCCTGGCCCCACACCGGCGAGTGCGGGTAGACGTAGTTCGGGGACTCGTCCCACGGCGACCCGTGTGTCATCAGGATCTTTCGCCCGCCGACCTCAATGTCCAGGCTCCTGGGACGGGAGCGCATCCACTTCACGAGATCTCCGTCCACATCGGAGTTCGACAACGCGCGCGCACCAGCGGGCCCGAGGAGCACCTGGTCATGGTTACCCAGCACGATTCGCGCATCCATGTCCCGGAGCGCTCGTACCACAGAGTCAGACCAGCGGTACTGGAGCAGGACGTCGCCCGCGCACAGCAGTTCGTCGATTTCGCCCATCCGGTCGAGCCCGGCCTGGAGCCCTCGCAGGTTGCTGTGAATGTCTGAGACGATGCCGATCTTCATGCCGGTGTGAGAGGCCATCCCATCATCGAAACTCCCCGCCCTTGGGGATCTTGAACCCGCGACCGCTTATGTGGCTATTTCTTCTGGATTTCGAGGTTCAGCCAGATTTCGCCCAGGTGCTGGTTCCCGTGGCTGATGAGCGTCTGCCCGAGAACCTGGAGCACCGGGATTTCTCCGAACGGCTGGACCTTCACAATCCGGGCCAGTTCGGCGTCATCCAGCCGGGCGAGGTAATCATCGGTCTTCGCCCAGACCTTGCGCGCAAAGTCGAGGAAGGCCGCCGCAGACGGCAGGCGCAACGCCTGCGCGTCTGACTGCGGCATCCCCGTCCCCTGTGCGTTTCTCGGCAGACCCCAGGCTACGTCGAGGCCCTCCTCCAGCCACACCGTGTTGGCTCGCTGAAGGACGAACTGGACAATATTGTCCTCGGTCCGAACCCAGTGCCACGCGGAGAACCCGATGTTGTTCGCGGCTGGCGCGGGCACGAACGCGAGCTGTTCCGCGGTCAGGTCCTTGAGGGTGGTCTCATAGTCGCGATGCAGCGCATCGATGAAATGCTTGAGATAGGCCTTCGTTTCCATATCCGCGCCTCCGCGACGGGGTGATTACCGGGTGAGAATCGTCACGCTCATCGCGGCGGCGTCCGAACCAATCGAACCGCCGCCGTTGTGCGCGAGTGCGACCCGTGCGTTTTCGACCTGCCGGGCGCCACTGCGTCCTTGCAGTTGTTCCGTCAGTTCCACGATCTGGGCAACGCCGGTCGCGCCCACGGGATGACCCTTTCGCAGCAATCCGCCCGACGTATTCACCGGGATCCGCCCGCCCAGGCGCGTCGCGCCGGAGTCGATCAGCTGGCCGCCCTCGCCCTTCCCGCAAAGCCCGAGCGACTCATAGGCCATGAGTTCCGCCGGCGCCGAGGCGTCGTGGCACTCGAGGACGCTGAGGTCGCCAGGCCCGACGCCCGCTTCGGCGTAGGCTTCCTCCGCGCACAGTTCGACCGTCCCGGGCTCATCGCCCTTGCGATCCCACCCGGAGTGCAGCACGGCGGTCCGCACCCACACGGGGTTGCGAACGCCAAGCTGCAGGGCCTTCCGCGCGCTCATCACGATGACCGCAGCAGCACCATCGCCGATCGGAGAACACATCGGCCGCGTCAGGGGCTCGGCAATCATCGGGGAGTTGAGCACATCCTCGATGGTCAGCGCCTCGCGGAACTGCGCCCGCGGGTTGAGGCTACCGTGGAATGAGTTCTTCGCCGAGACCTTGGCGAACTGCTGGACCGTCGTCCCGTAGCGCTTCATGTGACTGCGCGCAGACGAGGCATAGATGTCCATGAACATGGACCGGTTCTCGCCAGCGCCCTCGCCCGCCGCCTTCGCGCCGCTTTCCTTCGCCCCGTCCTGGAGCCGCTTCATGATCTGTGCGAGAGCTTCGACGTCGACCGCTCCGCTGAACGCCGCGAAGCTCTTCCTTTTGTCCTCGTGGTAGAGCTTCTCGACGCCAAGCGCGAGGACGATGTCGTAGAGGCCCGCTGTCACGAGCGCGCACGCCTGGTTCAAAGCGGTCGAACCGCTTGCGCAGGCGTTCTCGACGTTGATCACCGGGATCTTGCCGATCCCGATCGACCGGAGGATGACCTCGCCACGGATGCACTCCTGGCCGGTGACGAGGCCCGCCGCCGCGTTGCCCACGAAGGCCGCCTCGATGTCAGTCGACTGGATGCCAGCATCGACGATGCAGGCGGTGACGGCTTCAGCACCCAGTGCCTTCAGCCCGGTTTCCATGTGCTTGCCGAAGCGAGTCATTCCAACTCCAGCGATTACGGCGTTCATCTTCATCGCGACAGTCCTTCTTTCATGGGGGGCTAGATCAGCCCGTTGCCCTTGATTCCGAGAGAAACCTTGAGGTATTCGAGTTCAGCCTCCCGCCATGGTACCGGAGCGGGATTCTGAATCATTGCGTCTTGCTGCAGTTCCGCGACAACCTCGGGTGACCGCGGGAACGGGTTCCCGTAGGCGTTCATGTGGAACAGCTTCTCAAAGGGCTGCCGGGGCCGCTGTCCGCCCGCCTCGGGGCTTTCCGCGGGATACCCGACGGTCTGCAGGACGATCACACGGGCGGAGTCCGGTAGCCCCAGGTTCGCGCGGACCTTGTCGTTGTTGCCGCTCCCGAGACAGCACGTCCCGAGACCCTGCTCAAACGCCATGAGCGTCGCCTGGGCGATGCCCTGTCCGCAGTCAACCTCTCCGAGACCCGGCTTCTTCAGGTTCTCCGTGATCCTCGAGAAGAACGGGATGAGCTGCCGTTCAAGCGCGTCCTTCTTGCCCTCACCGAACCCGAGTGCGCCGACGTCGAGCAGTTCGCGGAGCCGGTCGCCCTGCTCGTCGACGGCCGCCGTTTCCAGGTACCAGACGATAATCACCGGCGCGAGCCGAATCTGGAAACCCGCGATTGGGGCAGTGATCGCATCGAGCGTCTCCTGGGGAGCGCTGTCGCGGAACACGACGACGGCACGGAGGCTTTGCACGTTCCCCCAGTGGGACGCGATCCGTGCCGCCTCCAGCATCCGCTGGATCTTCTCCGGTTCGACCGGCTTGTAGGGAAGCAGGAAACGGATCGACCGACGCCTGCCGATGACTTCACGAAGTTCCATTGGGTCTCCTGGCCAGTAGTTTTAGAGGCGAGAGCCGCCGACGAGTCCAAGGAGCTCGTTGCAGCCATCTTCGATCATTGATGCGCGCGCATCGCGCATCAGCTTCTCAATTGGGAATTCCTTCGTCAGACCGACCCCACCGAAGATCTGCAGGGCGGCGCTGGAAACTTCGAACGCAGTATTCGTCGCGAACGTCTTCGAAGCGATCGAGTACTGGATCAGCGGCGGATTCGTGGCGTTGTAATAGGAGACGCGACGCACCAGCGACCGCGCAGCCTCCACCTGGGTGAACATCTTGAACAGGCGCGAACGCACTGACTGGTGCTCGATGATGGGCACGCCGCCCTGCACACGCTGCTTCGCGTAGTCGAGCGCCATTTCATAGGCTGCGCGGGCCACGCCAACGAAGGTCGTACCCATGCTCGCGTTCGCGCCTGTAAGAATGGACTCGACAATCGCCGCGTACCGGTCCTTGCCTACCGCCATGTATGCGGCTGGAATCCGGACATTGTCGAAGAAGATCTCTCCCTGGTTCAGCGCCCTCTGCCCCAGCTTGTTCAGGGGCTTTCCCTTGGTAACGCCGGGCAGGGTCAGGTCCACGACGGCGACGCCGCCACCCTTGAATCCCTCGTCGCCGTCGATCGTGCAGAAGAGCGCGGCGACCGTCGCAATGGTCCCGTTCGAAACCCATGCCGACTTCTGGCCATTGATGACGTAGAAGTCGCCGTCTTTCCGGGCGATGCAGTTCGCCTTGATCGCCGGGTCGCTGAAGTGCTTTTCCGTGACCGTTAGCGAGTCGCTCCCGTGGTCAGGCTCGGTAACCGCCCAGCAGCCCACGTCGTGGCTGTCCGGACGGCAATATCGCTCGATGAGCGCCGGCTGGCGCGACATCATCGCGAAGGTCTTATGGAAATTCGCAACCCCGAGGGAAATGGCCAGCCCCGAATCGCCCCATCCCATTTCTTCCGCAACAAGGACTCGCATCCGGGTCCGTTCGAGGGGCGTCAAACCCGCACCAGCAGCCTCAAGATCACCCAACCCGGCAGCACGGTGCTTCGCGAAGACATCCCAGAGAATCGAATCCTTCGCGATGACGTCGGCGGGATCCGCAAGCCGGTCGAGCTCCTGCCCGGCAGGCCGCATCACTTCGACCGCAAACTTGTGCGCGGCATCGCGAACGGCCCGCTCCTGGTCGGTCAGATTGGTTTCGATTTCAAGCATTTCCGCAGACTCCTCTGGAACGCCAGCATGGCAGTGAGTCCCGCCATCCGCTATGACCGCGATCAGCTTCGCGAGTCGAGGTGGGGCGGAGTTACGGGCCGCTGGGATTACGCCGGAATGATATGCCGCCGGTCATGGGGGTCAAACTGCCGCCCCCCGAGTCAGGAGCCGCGGCTTTGCCGAGGACCGGACGTTGTCGCCGCCAACGTCGGCGACGGAATCTGACGCAAACATAGACGCTACCTATCGTTGTGGCAGATTACGCGTAGTTGGGTGGCAGCCTGATACGCGGGTCAGGTGACGCCCCCGGCCCGGAAGAGGTGAATGGTGAGCACCGAAGCAGGTTCGTACTGGGGGCGAGCTATGAAGCGCCCGCTCAATCGTCGCAAGTTCATTGGCGGCGCCGCGTTCGCCGGTCTCGGGGCGGGATCGCTCTCCCTCGTCGGCTGCGGCGGGAGCGCGGGCGGCAACTCCGGGCTTGCGGCGAACGCCACGTCCACGCCTGCCGGCTCCCAGACCTCGCAGAACGTGAAACGGGGCGGCACCTACACGACCGCGACCACCGCCTCGTTCGGAGGCGTTGACCCACATACATCACAGTCTGGCGGGTCGGGCATCATCCCGATGGTCTACAACTATCTGTTCCGGACCGAGGCTACGCCTGACGCCGCCGCCGCGAAGGGCATCCTTTACGACCTGGCCACCAGCTACAAACTCGAATCCGACAACATCACCTATACCTTTCAGCTCGCAACGACGTCAAGATCGCGTCCAACAAGAACGGCATCCCCGAACGCGTCCTGGACTCGGGCGACGTGAAGGCTTCGTTCGACCGGATCGCCGACCCGAAAGTCGGCGCCGTCGCCTATGCCCAGTTCAATCGAGGGTCGACCGCTACGACGCGCCGGACAAACAAACGGTCAGACTGGTCATGAAGAAGCCCTATGCCTACACGGAGGCCATCGTCGGGAGCAGCTCGCGCGGCGCCATCGTTCCCCAGGAGTGGCTGGCCAGCGCGAACCTGAAGAAAGACGCCG
>DATCGT010000427.1:0-3019 GCA_036508775.1 Tepidiformaceae bacterium
GACCGGTGGTGAGACACCCGCCGTGGGCGACGGTCGCCGAGATGCGCATGGAAGCGCTGGTCATTGCGGCACTATTCGTTACAACACTGGCCATGTATGCGTACCTGTTCGTGCAGGGCACAGACTTTGGGTGGGGTGCCACGGTGGCTGTGCCGACCGCAGTCCCCGCTGGAAATGGTACGACCCAACGGCAGGTGCCGGCGCTGACCCTTCCCCATCCCTCGGCCCGGCCGGACTTCTATCTCCCCGGTATTGTTCCCAGGTCCTATGACGACCTGGAGATCTCGTTTCTTGCGAGGCTGAATACCCAGCGTTCGGGGGCGGGGCTGCAGCCTCTGCAAGCATCGACGGTCCTGAATCTGCTCGCTGATATTCGCGTGCGGCAAATGATCGACCAGGGCTACGTCGGACATGTCGATCCCTACGGGTACACGATGTATGTGGAGCTGCTCAACCTGTACGCGATCAGTTACTCGGATGCGGGTGAAATCGTTGGGCGAACCAGCGTCCCGACGAACGATGCATCGTTAGATATCCTGACGGCGTTCATGAACTCGCCCGAGCACCGTGCGGACATCCTCTCGGCGGACTTCACGCTCGTGGGCGTGGCCGAAGAGGACTCGCTTGATGGGGCGCACGATTTCGCCGCGATTTTTCTGAACTGAACGGGATCGCGGCGAAGAGCAGCGGGCAGACCAGGGCTAGAAGCTGAAGCCCCGGAAAGCAGACTGGATGCTGTTCATCAGGCCCGTGATTGCGACATCGCCCCAGGACAGGCCGAAGATGCCGGCTCCGAAGGGGTTGGCGTTCGAGACGAACAGTGGGAGAACGAGGCACCAGAGGGCGAGCCCGGGAGCTGTCGCCATCGCGGTCTGGAAGGGGGGCAGGTCGAAGGCTGATTGCAGCGCGAGGGCGAAGAACGCTCCCGCGAGGACTGCCGCCAGGAGGCCGAATCCAAAGCCGATGTGGGGGATGAAGGCGAAGAAGCCGAGCGCCAACGGGACGCTCGCGAGCGAGCCTACGCGGGCGATTTCGGAGAAGGTGATCGAGGCATTCTTCTGGTGGAGGATGGCGAACGCGATACCGGTCGCACCGATCCAGCCCCCCGCCATCAGCAGGGAACCGACGATGCCGCTCTTCCAGAAGATCTCCCAGGTCCAGTCGAACTCGCGTCCGAACCAGATGTAGGAACCGAGGCCGGAGAGCACGCAGGCGACGCCGAGGAGACCGAAGAGGGGCATCGTGAACGCCTGTTCCGATCGGATTTTCTTGAGCGCTGAGGGATCAAGCTTCACCGCCGCCATCAGCGTCTCCTGGGCCCCTGTTCGTTCTGCCCAGGAGCGGACGGATGCGAAGGCGGGGGCTGGTGGAGCGGCGGGGTACGCGGCTGGCGGGGCAGCCTGATAGGGCGGCGGTGGTGCTGCCTGGTAAGGAGGCGTTGCAGACTGAGGAGCGGGAGCCGCCGGAGCCGCCGGGGCTGGCGCGGCAGGAGAGGTTGCAGGGGCGTCAGCAGCCGCTACGGGAGTTCCGCAGGCAGTGCAGAATCGCACATCATCGGCGTTCTGGGTTCCGCATTTCGTACAAAACATGGCTATCGTCTCCTCTAAGTCGGAAGGTCAGTCGCAGGTCGAGACTGCATCCTGGACATCGGTTGGGGCCGCAGTCAGGACGGTGCCGAAGTCCGTCGCGGCCTTCATGAGGGCGTCGCTCGCTGAGCTCAGCGCAGCGTCCATGTCAGGCGCCGTTTTAGCGAGGCCAACCTGGACGCTGGCGATATCGTAGGCGGCCTTAATCTGGCCAATGGCTTTCAAGAACGCGTCCTGGACCTTCGATGCGGTGGAAGGGACCTGGACGGCCTGGACCCCGGTGATGGTCTTGGCGAGGACATCGGAATATGCCTTCTCATCCTTCTGGAACTGGGTCTTCTGCTGGTCCAGGGTCATGGATGATGGGTAATTGCTGGCGGCATCAACCGGGTCACTGGCCGAGTTGAAGGCGCCAACAACCGTGCAGAGTTTCTGGCCCCACGCGGTGATCGCGGCATTCGGAGTCGGGCCGGTAGCTGTCGGGGATTTTGAGGCAGTCGTCGGGGACTTGGAGGCGGAAGTCGCGGACGGTGCCGGGCCGGTGGTGGGTACCACCGGGGTGGAGAACGACCCGCTGGCAACCTTTTCGAGCTGCGCCTGCGTCTTCGCGACGGCGGCATTCACGATATCGGCGGTGACTTTGTCCTTCGACCCGTCGACAGCGACGTGGACGAGGGCGTTGCTGTAGACCCAGGCGTAGTCCTCAATGCGCATGGTCTGGGCCTGGCCACTGACGGTGAAGGAAAGGTCATACGCCGTGGCGATGCCGCCCTTGGGCGCGCTCGTGCTGGGGCTGCCCTTGGTGGTCTTTGCGGTGTCCGCACCGGAGGTCGTCATGAAGCTTTCGAGGCACTTCGGCATATCGTTATGCTGCATGGCCTGGCGGTAACTGGAGAGGTCACTGGAGATGCTTTTCGTGTTCTTCTGGATGTCGACCTCGATGCTGACCGTGACGTCTGAGGTGCCCTGGCCGTAGTCGGTGCTTGCTTTGCCAGCGACGCTGGCGTTCTTGCTGTTGCGGAAGACGGCCAGCTGGGTGGTAACGGCGGCACATGACGGCCCGGTCGGATCGCTGTTGGTGAAGTCGTCGACAGAGGTAATAGCCCAGTCCGAGCCCGGGAGGTCGCCGGTTGGAATCATGGCTCCGTGGGCGTACTCGCTGGCTTTCGCCGGGTCGAACTTGTTGCCACCGCCGCTGTCGCGAAGGAAGAACCAGTAGCCCGCGCCGGCCGCGACGACCACCGCGGCAGCGGCGAGGCCGATCCAGAGGCCCATGCCGCGCTTCGGAGCAGCGGGGTAGCCGGGCGCCGGGTAGCCGGGATAGGGCGGTTGCTGGGGTGGTGGGGCCCCGTAGGCCGGGGCCGAATATGCCGGAGGAGGAGGAGGCGGCGGCGCGACTGGAGGCACATAGGCGGGTGGCGGTGGAGGGGTGG
>DATCGT010000428.1:0-2238 GCA_036508775.1 Tepidiformaceae bacterium
AGGCTCGCGAAGCCGACCGCCACGAGTAAGACCGCCGCAGCCCCAACAATGATGATGGGGCCGGGCCTCGCCCGTAGCGACGACCGGTGCGCAAGCGCGCCCTTGTCGACTACGGGTGAGGCTGCCACATCAGTCATTCTCGGTGGCCCACGGCGTAAACGCCTCTCACGCTACTTTCCGTTCACCGCTGCCGTGATGGCCTTGAACGCATCGACGATCCGCGGTCCCGGCGCCTGAAGGAACACGTTCATGTCGGCGTCAACGACGTGCTTGCCCGTCACCGCTTTCATACCCGCGAGCGGCGGGATCTGTGGAATCAGGCCAGCAAGCGATGGCATATGGGGATCCGGAGTAATGGCGAGAATGAAGTCGGGATTCATCTGGAGCAGCTTGTCGGTCGCCACCAGGCTGTAGCCGGGGTATGGAGGTGTGTCCGGCAGCGTGGCCGCAGGGTTGTTGATCCCCAGCTGCTTCATGATGTCGCCAACGTAGCTCGTGTCCTTCGCGGCGTAGAGCTGCGACTTCTCGTCCGCAGTCAGCGCTACGAAGACGAGGTTTTTGCCGGCGAGTGCCGCCTTCGCGTCATTCTTCGCCTGGTCGATACCCGCCTTGACCGCGGCAGTCTTGTCGGCCCCATCGAGGACCTTGCCCATGAGGTCGAGCCCGGTCAGGACGTCGGCATAGCTCTGGGCGCCGACGTAGACCACCGGCACTCCGAGTCCATTGAGCGTCTTCGCCACGTCGGGCATGCCCAGGATGATCACCGAGTCCGCAACCACGAGGTCCGGCTTGAGCGCCAGGATCTTGTCGGCTGCGGGGGTGTAGGCGGAACCGATGTCCGTCGCGGTTTTCGCTGCGTCCGGGTAGATCACCGTCGTCGACCGGCCCACGATGGTGCCACCGGCGGCGTAGACCATCTCGGCCGCGGTCGGGCTGACCGCGACAATCGTCGTCGGCTTCGCCTTGATGGTGACCTGCTTTCCAGCCATGTCAGTCACCGTGACCGGGTACGTCGTCCTTGCGCTGGCCGTGGTTGGGCTGCTCGCGGCGGTGGAGGCAACAGTCGGCTGGGTCGTAGCCGTTGTTGACGAATTGCCCCCACCGCACGCGGCAGCCAGGACGGTGGCGATCAGCGCCAGCGAACCGGGGAGAAGAATCGAAAGTGGTCGTCGGAATCGCTTATTCAAACCTGCTAATCCTATCAATACGCCAGAATCAGTACAGAACCAACCAAGGATTTGAGACTAACACAGCGATTTAGCTCGATCAACGGCCGGTGAAGGCACCCTTTGCGGATCGAAAAGATTCCTTCTCCAATCCGATCTGGTGCGTGGCACCATAGAATTGGCGCCGATCGCGCCGGAGGCCGTTGATGTCACAGCCGAGCGAACTGCCCCAACTTCCCGGCAGCCCAAGGGAACTCTCCGGCGTCGAGCGCGCCCTGCTGAAGCTCTCTTATGGAGTACACGTCATTGGCTCACGTGCCGCCGACGGCACCCTCAACGCCATGCTCGCAGACTGGGTTATGCAGGTGTCGTTCAGCCCTCGCCTGGTCGCCATGGCAATTGAGACGACGCGCGCACGCTCCGCTTCATCGGCGAAACGCGCGTCTGCAGTGTGAATCTGCTCCACGAGAAGGACGGCCTGTCGATCGCCCGCGCTGTGGTCATGCCGTCGGAAGCGCGCAAGATCCGCGGCCGTTCGACCGAGATGTCGGCGACCGTCTACGACAAGCTCGCGACGATCCCACACGGTATCCACGACAGCGGCTGCCCCATCCTCGACCGCGCCCTGGGCTGGTTCACCTGCGACGTCGAAGACATGCACCATACGATCGTCATCGGACGCGTCACCGACGGCGAAATCCTCCGCGATGGCGACCTGCTCATCGAACGCGAACTGGGCTGGGAGTACGGCGGTTAGTCCCGCGGCAGCCCGAGCCCTCGCGTCGCGATGATGTTCCGCTGGATCTCGCTCGACCCGCTGTAGATCGTCGGGGCGACGTTCGACAGGTGGCCCTTCTCGATGATCCCGTTGAACTCGACGTGCTTCGACTCTGGCTCCAGGGCGCCCCGCGGCCCCATCAGGTTCACGCCAAAGTTCGTAATCCGCTGGCCAAGCTCCGTCGCGAACACCTTGATCACCGAAGCTTCGTAGTTCGGCACGCGCCCGGCTTCCTGCATCCAGGCGATCCGGTAGCTGAGCAGTCGTCCCGTCTCGTTGGTGATCCACAGGTCC
>DATCGT010000429.1:0-8418 GCA_036508775.1 Tepidiformaceae bacterium
CCGCCACGGTACGCAATTCCCTTTCTCGCCGACGCCCCTCGGGTTAGCGTAGGGGCCGTGCTTGATTTCGCCGACTTCGAACTGCTCGGTGTTGAGTTGCTCCTCATCGCCTCGATCGTTGCCATCGGCGCCCGGTACCTCCGGGTACCCCAGACAGTGGCGCTCGTCGTCGCTGGTTTCTGCATCAGCTTCGGCCACTTCTTCGACGTCACACTAAGTCGCGATTTCATTCTGCTGGTGTTCCTGCCGCCTCTGCTGTTTGAGGGAGCCATCAACATGGACCTCAATGAGTTGCGCCGGAGGTGGCTCCAGGTGCTACTGCTCGCCGTCCCGGGCACGCTCATCACTGCGGGCGTCGTCGCCGGGGCCCTCGTCGTGTTCACCGACCTGCCGTTCAGGTTCGCACTGCTGTTGGCGGTGATCCTGGCACCGACGGACCCGGTCAGCGTGCTGGCGACAATGAAGGCGAACGGCGTTGCGGGCGGTCTGCGCACGCTGCTGGAAGGGGAATCGGTGTTCAATGACGCACTCGGCATCGTCCTCTTCACCATTGCGCTGTCCTTCGCGTTTCCCGCGGATCCCGGGCATGCCATGGACTGGGCCGGCGCGGTCCGCGAGTTCTTTGCGGAAGTCGCCATTGGGATCGGCGTGGGGATCGTGATGGGCTACGTCATTCACCGGCTCATGCGCCTTCTCGACGACCACCTGGTGGAGGTAACGCTGTCCGTCGCACTGGCGTTCGGCACGTTCTTGCTGGCCGATCGGCTTGGCGGGTCCGGCGTGCTTGCGGTCGTGGTCGGGGGGCTGTTCATCGGCAACTACGGGACGCACCGGGCGATGTCGGCTTCTTCACAGGCGGTCCTGTTTGATGTCTGGGAAGTGGCCGCCTTCCTCCTGAACTCGGCCCTCTTCTTGCTCATCGGCCTGGAGTTCCGGGCACAGGACCTCGGGGAGCTCACCACCGCGACCGCGGCGATTGTCGTCACTCTCGCTCTGCTGGCAGGCCGCGCCATCGCGGTCTACGGACTCCTCTTACCGTTCGGCGGTGGTCGAACAAGGGCCGCCGTGCAGGTGTCCCCAGGCTGGCGACACGCGATTTACTGGGGCGGCCTCCGAGGCAGCATCCCGATCGCCCTTGTTCTCGGCCTGACCGCAACGCAGCGGGACCTTCACGGGATCAACGCCGTCGCTGTCGTCTTCGGTGCGGTGATCGTCTCGCTCGTTGGACAGGGCATTACATTCGCACCACTGCTGGCGAAGCTGCATATTGCGGCCGACCGCCCGGACAAGAAGGCTCGGGGGCGGCAGCGCGACCGCAGGGCTGCTCGTCCCGGGTAGACCACCGCCACGGTCCGGGCGGGAATGCCCGGCGCGCTCACGCCATTCGCACGTAGTCGCCCCGGCCGCGCCGGGCTACGCCTGTAGCAAGGTTGTAGAGCACGAAAAGTTCCAGTGCGAACGGGATGTAGCCCAGGTACCCGAGGAGTGGCATCTCGAAGATGTGCAGGAAGCCGACGAACGGCACCGAGTAGGTCCACTTCGGATACGAGTAGTAGTTCCACATCTCCCAGAAGACACCACAGGCGGGACCCGCCAGGCCGAGAGCGACGACTGGCTTCCAGCCCCTGTTTCGCGTGACGCCGAGAATCGTCCGGTAGCCGGCAGCCGCGTTGACCGGTTCGACCAGACAGACCAGCGAAGTCCACACGAACGGGAAGCAGTACCGCGGCCAGGCGAGCACGCAGGCCAGCATGGCCCATCCGAGCACGAACATCACCACGTGTGTGAGCTTCAGATTCGAGACGGCCACGCCACCGCAGTTGCCGGTCAGGAAAGATGAGATGAGCTCCGCCGTTCCGAAAACGGCCGGGATGACGGTGGTAAAGGCGATCGTCGCACCGGCAGCGAACTGGAAGTCCGAGAACTCGTTGCGGCCGAGGTAGTGCCAGTTGTCGGTGCGCAGATTGAACAGTTCGAAGAGCCACCACACCGGCGCGGAAACGACGAAGAGGCCGGCGAAGCGTGCCCTCCCACGCTCCCACAGGGATGTGCCGGTCCGGGCGAACACCAGTCCATCCACCGTGAGGATGTACCCAAGCCAGAGCGGGAAGAAGAAGAGCTGGGTCCGGAGCCCGGGAAGAATCCAATCGAGCGGCCAGGCGATGGCGACGAGGAGAACACCGAGCCGCCCTCGAACCGGCATTCGACCAGCCAGGTGCCTGAGACCCCGGATGTTCACGCGCTCCTCGCCGCTGGCAACTGGAGTGGACATCTGCGGTTGTTCTGCCTCCGCGACTTTAGTAACAGGGTAGCGTCCTCGCACCGCTGACGAGATCCAGCGGGCGTGGGACGCTCTTGTTGCCTCCTTGACCCTGGCCCGACCCGGTCTGAATGGGCCCCGCAATCTGGTACCCGATCGGGCCTGTGGAGGTCAAACGGTGCCCCCTACCGTCGAACGCCAGGGGACAAGACACGGGGAGGCGCGCGATGCCGAGCGACGGACGTTACGTAAACGAGATTCTCCGACTCACTCTCGACGGCTCGATCGACTGGCAGGCGACCGGGGACTGTGCATTCGCAGCAACAGTCGGCGGATCAACCATCGACATCTCCGGTGACGCCGGCAGTTCGTGGGCTACGTTCCTGGGGCGCGACACCTGGTCCGCTTCGATGCGAGGAGCCGACCGCAGCAACCTTCTCCTCATGTTCGCCGTGCTCCAACAGCGGGTCCTGGCCGCCTGAGAGCGGGTCGCCCCGTCTCGTGATGTTTACCCATCATTGCCGCGTTTCGTCTATCGCTGCTATTGATTACACCAGCACAGCCACCTACGATCATGCGACTCCGAGCGAGGCCCGGTAGCGACGGTGGGAGGGCTGACATGGTGCGAATCATCGACGACAACGGGGAAGAGCTCGCGCTCGCGACCCTGGGAGATGGCGAAGACCAGTTGCTCACCATCGAGCGGGTCATCCGCGGCAAAGGGCGCCTTCTCCAGTACTACTTCGCCAAGGGCCGCCGGGTCGTCCACGTCGAGGCGGGAGAGTTCTTCCTCACTGGAACCATTGTGACCACATGGCTCGGGGCGGAGCGACTCTGGATGATCAAACTCGCCCAGCCGGGGTCTGAGATCCTGCCGGCTTATCGCCGGAGGATGGCCCAGTGGAGGCCCGCTTCGTAGTCAGACGCGAGACGTATTAGGCCGCCTCGTCAACGCACTCTGACGACGCCGAGCCAGCTATCGGCAGGGGCGGATTCAAAGGCAAATGACCGCTGTCGGTGACCCCAGGAATGCAGGCGTGCCAACAGGAGCACCTGCTCGCGACCGATCAACGTCCGATGGGCCTTCCGGTTGTGTTCCTGTACCTTCGCGACGAGTCCGTTCGTCGGCTTCGTCGGTCGTCACCGCCGTACTGCGGCTGCAGTTCACCACACGAGCCATCTCAACCCTCCCCATCTGCTGCCGCAGGTCCCGCCGCATGGTTTGGTACCCGATCGGCCGTCATCGGGCTGATGCTTCGCGACTGTGCTAGCCTTCCGAATCAGATCGATGAGCACCGACGCGACCGTGGCGATCACCGTCAGCTTCTTCGGCGACCTCCGGCAGTACCACACGCCGGGTGAGCCAGGACCAGCCCGCCTCACCTGTCACGCGGGAGCGACGGTCGCGGACGTTCTGCGGCAACTCCGTGTTCCAGAGGCGACCGACACAGCAATCTCCCGCAATGGAGAACTCAGCGGCATGGACGAAGTCGTCAGGGATGGAGACGAGCTGATCTTCTTTGGACCAAGCGAAGGTGGATAATCCGGCGAGGTAGTCCCGCAGGCCGGGGCTGTGAACCAGGGGGGATGATGGCTATGGGACAGTACGGGTTCTGGAACAAGATCCTTCACGTTGACCTTTCGCGTCGCGAGACCCGCATCGAGGAGCCGGGACCCGCGTTCTACCGCCACTACGGCGGCGGGCGTGGCTTCATCGCGCATTTCATCTTGAAGTACGTGCCGGAGGGAGCTGAGCCCCTCGGGCCGAACAACGTCCTGGTCTTTGCGCCCGGTGTTGTCACCGGAGCGCCCGTTCCCGGTGCGGGACGTCATTCCGTAGGGGCGATGTCGCCGCTTACGGGCGGCTACGGTGAGGCCGAATCGGGTGGCTACTGGGGAGCCGAACTCAAACGCGCCGGCTGGGACGCTATCGTCGTCCATGGCCAGGCGGAAACGCCCGTTTACCTGTGGATCAACGGCGACGCGGTTGAGATCCGCGACGCGTCGCACCTCTGGGGGAAGGTCACCGGTGATGCCGAAGAGACCATCATCGAGGAGGTCGGCGACCCGCGGGCACGTGTCGCCCAGATCGGACCGGCGGGAGAGAACCTGGTCCGCTTCGCCGCGATTGGGAATGACCTGAACGAGTTCGCCGGCAGGACAGGCATGGGCGCCGTGATGGGGTCGAAGAAGCTCAAGGCGATCGCCGTCCGCGGCCGTACCCCGGTGCCTATGGCCGATCAGAAGGTACTGACCGGGATAGCGAAGTGGGTGTCATCCACCATGGAACAGAACCACCGCTCGTTCCACGAGTTCGGGACCGGCGACAACATGCAGGGGAAGAGCCTCCAGGGCGGGTTGCCCGCGCTGAACTACCGCCTCGGCCAGGACGAGAATGTCGGGCTCATCGATGCGCGCGCGATCCGCGACCAGGTCCGGCAGGAAATGAAAGCCTGCTACGCCTGCTCAGTGCGCTGCAAGAAGGTTGTTCGCATTGAGCAGAGTGAAGAAGATGCGCATTCCGAAAAGGGGGAGCGCATTGCGGTCGACCCGCTGGGTCGCTACCGGGTGGACCCGAAATACGGCGGACCCGAGTACGAATCGCTGGCGTCGCTTGGATCGAACCTGGGCATCCAGGACATTGTCGCGGTCTGCAAGAGCAACGAGATCTGCAACTACCTGGGCATGGACACGATCTCCGCCGGCGCGACCATAGCATTCGCGATGGAGTGCTACGAGAAGGGGCTTCTGACCAAAGAGGACACGGGCGGAATAGAACTCAACTTCCACGACCCGGCCGTCGTCGTTCAGTTGCTCGAGATGATTGGCCATCGTGAGGGTTACGGTGACCTGTTGGCTGAAGGGTCGCAGCGAGTGGCCGAACGCCTGGGGCAGGGCTCCGAAGCGTTCCTCACGACCGTCAAAGGCCTGGAACTGGCGATGCACGATCCACGGCAGGCGGCGGGAATGCGGGGCTCATACCTGCTCGCGCCGACTGGCGGAGACCACATGGGTCAGCACGACACGAAGGGCGGCATGCGCAACGTCGTCGGGATGTGCCACTTCCTGCGTTATGACGAGCAACAGGCCCTGGACATCCTGAATGCGGCCACCGGCTGGGGAGTGAACCAGGACGACTATTTTGAACTCGCCCGCCGAACGGCGACGCTCGCGCGGCTGATCGACGTCCGTTCGGGATTCACACGGAAGGACGACGCCTTCCCGGCGCGCTTCCACGAAGACCTGCCGATGCATAAGGGCGTTACCGCCGAGCAAGAGGCCGCGATCGTCGAGGAGTTCTATGGGCGCTACGGCTGGGCTATCGACACTGGCATTCCCACCAGGACGACGGTCCGGGCACTCGGAATAGAGGAAGACGCCAGGACGGTAGCAGAATCTCTTCCGGACTGACCCTCCGGCGCGCACATCCGTAAAGCAGCGTTGCATCGACGCGATGCGCGCGTATGCTGCACCACAAACTGCCCTCACCGCGACGTCAAATCCGTTTCTGAGGGCGCCATAACGGAGACAACCAATGCCGGAAGCAGACGCCTACACCATCCTCGCCTCGCGGCACGGCCAGGAGAGTTCCGAGCGGTACCGCCGGATTCTCCAGTTTGCGATGACGCCGCGACAGGCCGCACTCGCCGTGCTGATGCCAATGACCCACGCCGAACTCGCCGCTGAGTCAGGGCTCCCGCTGGAGACGGTCCGGCAGGAAGTCGAGGAGCTGTTCAAAAAGGGCGTGGTCTTCCCGCGCGACTTCCAAACTCGCGAGTATCCGCGCTTCGCGCGAAACATCACCCAACTGCACGACGCCTCAGAATCCCTCTGGGGCATCGAGGGGATCTACACCGACGAGCAGAAGAAGGAATTCTGGGCCCTCTGGTGGGACTTCTGGCGGAACGAGTGGGAACCCGACATGATGCCGCGAATTGCGGCCGCGACGCGCGCTCCTTCGCGGGTCGTGCCTGCTTACAAGTCGATCAAGGACATCCCGGGCATCCTCCCGACCGAGGACATGCGTGTCATGGTCGAAGAGGCCGGGCTGATCTCGGTCGTCTCGTGCTCCTGCCGAAAGCGCAAGGAGTCGCTGGGCGACCCCTGCGATCACTCCCATGACCAGAACTGCATCCAGTTCAACCGGGCTGCGGAGTACACGAGCCAGCGCGGCCACGGGCAGATGCTCTCCAAAGAAGAGGCCCTCCGCCTCATTGACCAGATCGAAGACGACGGCCTCGTACACACCTGGCCGAACGTCGCGATCACAAGCTCCAATACGCTCTGCAGCTGCTGCACCGACTGCTGCATGTTCCTCCTCCCCATGGGCGAGCACGACGTCCCCTGGACCTCGTACTACGCCAAGAGCCGTTTTGAGGCCCAGAACGACCTTGAGAAATGCGACGGCTGCCAGGATTGCATCGAGCGCTGCCAATTCGACGCTCTCGCGCTCGAGAAGGTGCCCGGCCAGAAAAAGATGAAGGTCTCGGTCGACGCCGAAAAGTGCATGGGCTGCGGTGTCTGCGTGCTCGTTTGCGAGCCGGATAGCCTGAAGATGGCCATCGTCCGGCCACCGGAGCACATCCCGGCACTGCGGAGCCGGGAACCGGCGCACTAGGCGAACATCCAACCAGTTCGCGAAGGAGTACCGCCCCCGATGGGGCGGTATTCCTTTCGCCTTTCAACACGTTAGTATCAGAGTTGCCGCCAGGGCATTGAGGGCACCGTGTTCCACGCTGAGATCGACATCGAGCTATGTGACGGCTGCCAGGACTGCATCGACCTGTGCTACTTCGACGCCATCGACATGGTCCGAGCGCCGAAGCAGAAACGCATGAAGGCGCTTGTCGACCCGGATATCTGCTGTGGCTGTGGCCTGTGCAGCCCATCCTGCCCACAGCAGGGGATCGACATGAAGCCTATCGGCGAAGATGAGCCGGCAAGGCCAGAACCTGAGGCACGGGTGCTTTCGGCCGTCACGGGGTAATACACGGCCATTCCCTTCGCGCCAGCCATACCATCAGTTGTCCCGACTCCGGACGCCGATTAGGGTGGAATGAACGACCTGCCAGCTTCGGTCCCTCGATAATCGTCGATGTACCGCGAAATCCTCGCAGCGACCGCCGACCCACTCACTCTCCCGGAGGCATTCCACGAACCGACTACTACTGGCAATCTGCCTCAGCCTCGCAGTCCTGGGGCTGGCCGCCTGCGGCAAAGGCAACTCGAAGACCGCTGCGGCACCGACTTCGGGACCGGAACTCTTCCAGACAATCAGCCTTGCGGCACTCGCGGACCACGGGATCATCATGACGCCCGCAGATCCTTCGACAGCGACGGTGACGCAGCAGCAGGCGGAAGCGCTCGCCAGCGCTCACTTCCCCGGCACGGTGCAGGAGAGCAGGCTGGTACGGCTCCAGATCAGCTCGACCGGGGTGGACACCGTCGCGTGGGTGGTCTCGATCCCGGATTACGAACCGGTCGCCGATCCCAACGCCGGCACGCCCCAGCCGACGCCTCAACCAAACTCAATGTTCTTCCTGGTGTTCCTCGATGCAAACACCAGCCAGTTCATCAACGCGGTCGGCGGCGTCAGATAAGGCGGCCGAGGACTGCTACGGGAGCTTCGGCGTCCGGTAGCGGTCCTCGGGGTCATTCCAACCCTTGAAGCGGGGCTGGCGCTTCTCGGCGAACGCACGCCGGGACTCCATCAGGTCCTCCTGCGCGCCGTGTTCCCGGAGACGAGCGGCGAGTTGTTCCCGCTCAGGCCCGACGACGGGGCGCATCGCCCGCATCATGGCCAGAGTGTTGACCCTGGAAGCCGGGGGCAGCGTCAACAGGTGAGCGGCCATTGCCCGCGCCTCCGGCATTAACTGGTCGGCATCGACCAACCGGTTGAGAAACCCGAGTTCATAGAGGCGCTCCGCGGTGAATCGGTAGGCGAACGCCATTTCTGTCGCGACCGCGTGCGGGAGTCCTCCCACATGGCCGTGCTGATACCCACCGAGCAACCAGCGCTTCGCCTCGGACATCTCGAAGATCGCGCCGCGAACCGCGAGGCGCAGGTCGGCGCGTTCAACAAGCAGGAATCCCCCGCCCATGGCATATCCGTTGATGGCCACGATGATCGGTTTATCGAGCGTGCCCTGATTAAACGG
>DATCGT010000430.1:0-2349 GCA_036508775.1 Tepidiformaceae bacterium
CTCGATCGATGGGGCTGTGACCGTTGGTAGGCCGGAGGGACTGCTCCCCGGTACCCCTCAGCTCACTCAGATGGCTGCCAACGTGGCCTTCAGCGCGCCCCGATTTGGGGGCTATCGGGTCATGGTGACCACGGGCGAGAACCAGGCGATGACGAGCCGAGCCCTGCCCTTCCGGGTGGCCCCTCACCCCGCAGGGTGACACCGGGGGCTTGGTCTTCTCGCAGGTGAATCGCGATTCTTGTGGCACCTTTGAGGAGGCCACGGATGGACGACGAACTGGTCACTGATTCTGCCGCGCAAGCTGGCGTTGTCACTCCCACGGACGATCATTCGAATGAGTTAGAGACGCTTCGGGGCGCGCTGGAGCAGCTCGAGGCTGCGCACGAGGCGAATCGCGTCGCCGTGGAGCGCCTCCGTGCGGCGCTGGCGACGATCGAACCGGCGCTCACACCGGAGATGCTTGCCGGGGACACGGTCGAGGAACTGGAGGAGAGCTTCACGACCGCCATGGATACGCTGAAACGACTCCGCGATGAGGTTCGGCGGGAACAGGTGCTGGCGGTTGGCGCCGGGGCGCCTGGACGTCACGGCCGCGGGCCACTGACGGCACTCGAGAAGATTCGCGAAGGCCTGGCCCGGTCTTAGTTGCCGTTATTCTGGATGTTCTGCAACGAGATGATGCCCTGGCGAAGGCTTGTGATGACCGCCTCCGTCCGGGAGCCAACGCCGAGCTTCGAGAAGATGTGCGTCATATGGACCTGGACGGTGCGGACGCTGAAATGGAGTCGCTGGGCGATTTCCATATTCGTCAGTCCGCTGGCCGCCAGTCGCAGCACTTCGAGTTCACGCTCGGTCATCGTGGTCTTGCGCGGAGTATCCGGACGTCCAAAGGGGAGGTTCGGGCCCGTTCCGAGAGCCACATGTTCGGATGAGAACCGTGCAAGCACCTTGCGGGCTATCGCGGGGTGAAGCACGGGCTCTCCGGTATGGACGGAGCGGATCGCGCGGATGACCTCGGAGGAGTCGACGTCCTTCAGCAGGTATCCGGCCGCGCCTGCCTGGAGCAGGGCGAAGACGTACTGGTCATCGTCATACGCGGTAAGCACAAGAACGGCCGTGCCCGGGTGGGCGCTCTTGATACGCTCGGTGGCTTCGATGCCGGACATCACCGGCATTGAGATGTCGACGAGCGCTACATCGGGCAGAAGTGCATCGACCAGTGCGACGGCCTCGGCGCCATTCGTAGCCTCGCCGACCACCTCGATGTCAGGCTCACGCTCGATAAGCTGGCGCGTGCCTTCGCGAACGAGGGCATGGTCCTCAGCAATGATGACGCGGATGATATCGCTTCCCACCGTCTCACCTATTCAATTCTTCGATTGTAACCGCGGCCATTCGGCCCGGGCACTCGGCGATATGCGCACGAAGTTGCCGCAGCTGGCTACGTAATTGTGCCTATCTGTCCTGCGCTTGTAGCAAGGCGCTTTTACCGGATCCGACGATGTTGCATCGCGTGGGCGAGAGTCAGTCTGTAAACGCAATGGAAACTGGGATGTCGGACCCGCTAAACGAACTCGTCGACGACGACGGACGGACTGGACCGCTGGACGCGCTCACGGGCGCCGGTCAGCGGAGAGTGAAGCGCCGTGGGGTGTTGCGCTGGCTGGGGGCGGCCGCTGTGGCCGCGCCGCCGCTCGCCTTCGGTGGACAAACCCTCTTCGGGAAGGGCCTGTTCTCGGCGACGCCGAAAGCGGCCGCGACAGCCACTGTAGATGGACGCCTCAGGCGATGGGCGATGGTTATCGACCTGCGCGCCTGCGATGGCTGCCAGAGCGTCAACAAACCGCCGCAATGCACCGCGGCGTGTATCGAAGGGCACTTCGCGCCTCAACCAATGGAATGGATCCAGGTATTCGAACAGTCTCTCCCCGGGGGAGGGACACGGTTCGAGCCGGCGCCCTGCCAGCAATGCCAGAACCCGCCGTGCACGAACGTCTGCCCGGTGGGTGCAACGTTCTCGACGCCCGAGGGACCGGTGCTGATCGACCAGGAACGCTGCATCGGCTGCCGGATCTGCATGGCTGCCTGCCCGTACGACCGCCGCTTCTTCAACTGGGGAACGTCGGCGCAGCCGGCCGAGGCCGTCCAGGCGATGTCGGGGATGGCCTATAACGTCGAGCACCAGGCGCCTGCTTACCGGGGCACGGTCATGAAGTGCGACTTCTGCCCGGACATGGCGCGCGCCGGGAAGATTCCCTACTGCGCAGACGGCTGTCCCAACCATGCGATCTACTACGGGGACCTCGAAGAGGACGTCGCGACCAATGGCAAGTCCGTGATCCAGGTGTC
>DATCGT010000431.1:0-5505 GCA_036508775.1 Tepidiformaceae bacterium
ATGCGGAGGCCGGCGAAGAGAAACGCGACATAAAGCAGGACGACGCCGAGCGCTCCGGCCAGTCCCAGTTCTTCGCTGATGGCGCTGAAGATGTAGTCGGTGGTCACCACCGGGATGTCGTCAGGCTGGCCAAGACCCAAGCCTTCGCCGGTGATCCCCCCAGCCTGGATGGCATACACACTCTGCAGCGACTGGTAGCCAGCGCCCTGTGCATCCGCGTGTGGATCGAGCCAGACATCGATTCTTGTGCGGACGTGGCCGAACGCGAGATACCCGAGGAAGAGCGCCACGCAGAGCAGCGCGATGCCGCCGAAGACGAAACGGAGGCGACCCGTCGCGAGGTAGAGGGCGCTCACCGCCAGCATCATGAGCAGCATGATGTTCCCAAGGTCACGCAGCAGACCGATGGCCATCATCGTCACTCCCCAGGCGATGAGCAGCGGCAGGAGGTAGGGCACCGACGAGTACTGCCGGCCCGCGAACCGGATTCGCGGTGAGGAGAGGGCGCCGGCTTCATCGGCGAGGTAGCCTGCCAGGAAGACGATCAGGAAGAGCTTGATGAACTCGGTTGTCTGGACCGTCTGGCCGGCGACCGTGATCCAGAGCCGGGCACCATAGATCGTCGTCCCGAAGATGCCGGTCAGGATCAGCATCCCGAGCGCGGTCACCGCGGCCGTGTACTTGAAGTTACGGAGCCGGGGGTAGTCGCGGCCGAAGCGGGCGGCGGCGACCATACAGAGGATCCCGAGGGTAGCCCAGTCGACCTGCTTCTGGGCGACGCCGGGGGCCACGCGAGTGACGAATGCAAGGCCAATCGCGGTCAGGAGCATCGCGATGGCGTACGGCTGGGGAGCGGACTTCGGAGCCACGGCGCGCAGCCCCAGGTGGCCCACGAGGGCAATCGCGACGAACTGGACCTCGATCCGAACTGATTGGGCGGGCATCGCGAAGTGCGCGGCGCCGAGTGCCTTCCATGCCAGCCAAATGAATGCAACACTCGCCACCAGCAGGGCAAGCTCGAGGTTCCGTTCCTTCGAACGGAGGCCGGGCGCGACCACGAGGTGAGTCACCGAGCCGTGAACCCATCGGATGTCATAGACGGACGATACCGCCTCGAGCGCTTGCTGGGCATCGGGGGCATGTCAGAGGTCTGGCTGGCCGAAGACGATCGCCTGGGACGCCAGGTGGCGGTGAAGATAATCCGCGACACCGGTGAGGACCTCGGCGGAACGATCGAGCGGGAAGCTCGCCTTGTTGCGCGACTGCAACACCCGAACATCGTATCGGTGTTCGATGCGGGCCAGCAGGACGGCAACCATTACCTGGTGGCCGAGTACATCGAGGGCTCGTCTCTACGCGAGGTCCTGAAGGCCCGCGGGAGGCTCACTGAGGCCGAGGCGGTCCGTTACGGCATCCAGGTGGCGCGGGCGCTCCAGTACGCGCATTCGCAGGGAATCATCCACTGCGACGTCAAGCCCGAGAACATTCTGATCAGCTCACAGGGCATCGCGAAAGTGACCGACTTCGGCGTCGCTGACACCGTCACCCGGACAGTGACGCCGGGTGAGGCGCGCGACATCCTCGGGACGATCGCCTACCTCGCCCCTGAGGTGATCCAGGGGGCGCCCGCCGATGAGCGCTCTGACGTCTATTCCCTCGGCCTGACGGTTTATGAGCTCGTCGCGGGGCGGCTGCCATTCGCCGGAGCGAGTGCGGCGGCCATCGCCGGTCAGCGGCTCGGTACGCCCGCTGCGCCCCTGCGCACTTTCGCGACTGAGGCGTCGCGGGGACTTGAGACCGCCCTCGCCCGGGCACTCGCTCTTTCGCCCGCGGATCGCTACCAGACTGCAGGCCAGTTCGAGGCGGTCCTCCGTGCCGTTCCACCACCTTCAGTGGTCCCTCCAGCGCCGGTACGCCCGGTGACGCGACCCGTCACCGGGCCGCCGTCGCGTCAGCACGATACGGCGCGCGTCAGGGCCATGCGCCCGCCACCTCGTTCCGATTCTCCGAATACAGGTCTTCTGATCGCGATTGCGGCAGTTGTGATCCTCGGCGTCGCTATTGGGGTGGCGGTGGCTATTGTGATGAACCGGAACAGTGGGAATGCGGGCGGTGTCCCGACATCCGTTCCCAGCCTGGTTCTGCCGACCCGCCAGGCCAGCCCGACTGCCACGGTGACTCCAACGCCTACCCCGACGCCGACAGCCCAGCCATCGCCATCGGTGAGTCCGACGACGACATCCACGCCGGTCAATCGGACACCAACGCCCACGCCCTCATTGGCGACGGCTACGGCCCCCCCGACCGCTACCAGGACTCCCGTACCCGGGACGCCAACGCCGACCGCCACTCCGGTCCACTAATCACGGGGGCCCAGCACGGGGGGCAAAGAGAAGGGGCCGAGAAATCGGCCCCCTTTCTGAGTTCGTACGGCGGCGGGTGTTTAGACCCGGTGGCACCAGACCCAGTGTTCCTTGTCGGCGGTGCCGACGTTTCGCCAGTCGGGACGCCGCGCACGGCACTCGTCGATGGCGATGGGGCAGCGGGTGTGGAACACGCAGCCGGCAGGCGGGCGCAACGGGCTCGGCACGTCACCGAGGAGGATGATGCGCTCGCGCGAACGTTCGACCTCCGGGTCGGGAATCGGGACCGCCGACAGCAGCGCCTTGGTGTAGGGGTGCAGCGGGTTTTCGAAGATCGAGTCCCGGTCGGTGAGTTCCATCATGTGACCGAGGTACATGACGCCCACGCGGTCGCTGATGTGGCGGACGACCGAGAGGTCGTGCGCGATGAACAGGTAGGTGAGGTTGAACTGGTCCTGCAGGTCCTGCAGGAGGTTGATGATCTGGGCCTGGATCGACACGTCCAGCGCCGACACCGGCTCGTCGCAGACGATGAAGTCTGGCTCGACGGCGAGTGCGCGGGCGATGCCGATGCGTTGCCGCTGACCACCGGAGAACTCGTGGGGGAAGCGGTTCGCGAAGTAGGGGTTCAGGCCGACGGTCGTGAGAAGGTTCTGGACCTTTTCTTTCTTCTCTTTGCCGCTGGCGAGCTTATGGATGGTGATTGGCTCGCCGATGATGCTGCCGACGGACATACGCGGGTTCAGGCTCGCGTATGGGTCCTGGAAGATCATCTGCATCTTGCGGCGGAAGCGGCGGAGTTTGCTGCCACCCAGCTTCGTGAGGTCTTCGCCTTCGAAGTTGACGTGTCCGGCCGTCGGCCGAATGAGCTGAAGGATGCCCTTGCCGGTCGTGCTCTTGCCGCAACCGGATTCGCCCACGAGGCCGAGGGTCTCGCCGCGCTTGACGGAGAAGGTGAGACCGTCCACGGCCTTCACGTCGGCGACCTTGCGCTGGAAGATCACGCCGGCCGAGACCGGGAAGTAGACCTGCAGGTCCTGGACATCGACGAGCGTCTCGCCGAGCGTCCCGACGCGTTGTCGTTGATTGAGACTAGTTTGCTGCGCCAACTGTCACCTCCCGGTGCACGCGTGGTGCTTCCCAGCACGCGACACTGTGATTTTCCGCAACTGGGCTGAACGGCGGATATTCTTCGTGGCAACGATCCACCCGCCATGAGCAGCGCGGATAGAAGGGACAACCCTCGGGGAGGTGCGCAAGGTCGGGCGGAACGCCCTCAATTGGCACCAGCTTGTCCTTGCGGGTCTTGTCGAGGCGCGGCACCGAATTGAGCAGGCCGACGGTGTAAGGGTGCTTCGGGTTCCCGTAGAGCTCGTAAGCAGTGGCGGTCTCGATGACCTTGCCGGCATACATGACGTTCACCCGGTCGGCGTAGCGAGCCACGATTCCGAGATTGTGCGTGATGATGATGACGGCGGTTCCGAACTCGCGGCTGAGGCGGTGCATGACCTCAAGGATCTGCGCCTGGATGGTCACGTCGAGCGCGGTCGTCGGCTCATCGGCGAGAAGCAACTTGGGGTTGCAGCTCATGGCCATGGCGATCATGACGCGCTGGCGCATGCCACCGGAGAACTGGTGGGGGTAGTCATCGAGGCGGCCCTTCGCCTCGGGGATGCCTACCATCTCGAGCAGTTCGGCGGCGCGATCGCGGGCGGCCTTGCCGTGGAGGTCCATGTGCAACTCGAGGGCTTCTGTCATCTGCCGCCCGATCGTGAGGACCGGGTTGAGCGAGGTCATCGGCTCCTGGAAGACCATTGCGATATCGTTGCCGCGGATCTTCCTGACTTCGTCTTCATCAAGCTTCAGGATGTCCCGGCCCTGAAACAGGATTTCGCCGGAGACGATCTTGCCGGGGGGTTGTGGGATGAGGCGTAGGATGGAAAGCGCCGAAACGCTCTTCCCGCAGCCAGACTCACCCACCAGGCCGAGGGTTTCCCCTTCCTCGACGATGTAAGAGGTCCCGTCCACCGCCTTGACGATCCCCTCCTGGGTGTAGAAGTAGGTCCTCAGGTCCTTGACCTCGAGTAGCGGCATCCCGTCTCCTTCCTTGCCCCGGGCGAACCAAAGAATTGGTCGGCCCCGGCCCCTTGTAGCGTCCCAACCATTCGAGTGTTTCTGGGGAAGAGGAGACTCGAACTCCCACGCCTTGCGGCACATGATCCTAAGTCATGCTCGTCTGCCAGTTCCGACACTTCCCCACAAGCAGGCCAGTCGCAATCTGAGCAAGGCGCCTGGCTTCGGGACTGGATTGATTATTGGTGAGCCGCGAAGGACTCGAACCTTCAACCTAGTGATTAAGAGTCACTTGCTCTGCCAATTGAGCTAGCGGCCCGGCTCGCCTGAAATGAACTGAAACCATGGAAAGTCAGCAGTTCTCTGAGATCGTACGTCCCTCGTGGCTTTCAGTGTATTCAGACCAGCCGCTTTGACACCCCGTTATAGGCGGGATAGCCGACGGCCGACTCAGGTCGAAGCGGAGTTTAGTATTAACCGCTTCCTCACGTCCAGCCGTCGGAGGGGCCACTTCGTTAGATCGAGCGCAAACAACTCACCGAGACGGGCAGGTTTTGGGGCGTCAAGGAAGCCCCTGACAGGGAAGATCGTGCGAAGACAGCGTCCATGGCACTTGCCAATGCCCGTTCGACAGACGCGATGGCACCGGTGTTAGATAAACTGGCTTCCATGATTTCGAACCGGGATCTCCGAACTGACCTTGCTCCAGCCGTCGCTGGACAGGCTCGCGTCTTCTGTTGCCACAAGGCGACGCTTTCCGGGCTGTTCCCGCCCAACTCTCTCCTTGCGGTCGAGGATTGTGTCGAGCATCGAGTGCCGCGGCTCGAAATTGACGTCCGCTTCCTGGCTGATGATCGGATGCTGGTCTTCCACGACGGCAGCCTCGACAGCGAGACAACCGGTTCGGGACGGGTCGACGCGCTCACGGCCACGGCCGTGAGGGATCTGCGCTTCCGCGCCGACGAATCTGTGCCGCTCTCCTTTTTGGAAGACGTGGTGGACGTGCTGCGACAGGGCGAGTCGCTCTTGCAGGTCGACCTGAAACTCCGGAGGCCCATTTCAGCGGTGC
>DATCGT010000432.1:0-4428 GCA_036508775.1 Tepidiformaceae bacterium
TCCTTTGGTGCGCTGACCACCATCCCCGGCAGGCAGCTGAGATAGCTCGTGTCGATGAAGCCCTGGTGAGTCCGCCCGTCATCGCCCACAAACCCTGCGCGGTCGATCGCGAAGATCACCGGGAGGTTCTGGACCACGACATCGTGGACGACCGAGTCGAACCCGCGCTGCAGGAACGTCGAGTAGATCGCCACGATGGGACGTAGCCCCTGCGTGGCGAGACCGGCCGCGAACGTCACGGCGTGCTGTTCGGCGATCCCGACGTCGAACACTCGCTCCGGATGGGCCTTGTGCACCGGCGCGAGCCCGGTGCCTTCGAGCATCGCGGCAGTGACCGCAACGACACGCGGGTCGGACTCGATAAGTTCCTGGGTGGCCTGGCCGAAGACCTGGCTGTAGGAGGGGAGTGGCAGGGGTGATCCCGGTGCCGCAGGCTCTTTGAGCCAGTACGTGCCGCTGTGGCTTTTGATCGGATCCGCTTCCGCCTCGGGGATACCGTGGCCCTTCTCGGTGAGGATGTGCAGCAGAACGGGCTTTCCGTGGACTCGCTTGATGGCCGAGAGTGTTTCCTCGAGTTCACGCATATCATGGCCGTCGATCGGGCCGTAGTACTCGAAGCCGAACTGTTCCCAGAAACTGGCCGGGACCAGGAGGTCGCGCATGCTCGCCTTCACGCGCTTGGCGCCCTGCCAGACATGCTTGCCCAGCGGAAGATGCTCCACGACCTCGCCGATGTCCCGCTTCATGTTGCGATAGAAGGGTTCAACTCTGAGCTTGTTCACGTTGCGGCTCAGTGCCCCAACGTTGGGTGAAATGGACATCGCGTTGTCATTCAGGATGACGATCATGTCTTCGCGAAGATGACCGGCGTGGTTCATCGCCTCAAGCGCCATCCCGGCGGTCATCGCGCCATCTCCCACGACTGCCACGACCCTAAAATCCTCGCCCCTCAGGTCACGTCCTACCGCCATCCCCGTCGCGGCCGAAATTGCGGTCCCGGCATGGCCCGCGCCGAATGCGTCGTGCTCGCTCTCCGTTCGGTCGGCGAATCCAGACAATCCCTGGTACTGGCGGATTGTCCGCATTCGGTCCTTGCGTCCGGTGAGGATCTTGTGGACATAAATCTGGTGACTCACGTCCCAGATAATCTTGTCCTTCGGCGTGTCGAAGAGTCGATGGAGGACGATGGAGAGCTCCACCACGCCAAGGTTCGACGCCAGGTGTCCACCGTCTCCAATCCAGTGCACTGTCTCGACGAGGAAGTCTCGGATTTCGCCGGCGAGTTGGTTCATCTGGTCGTAAGTCAGGCCGCGGACATCAGCCGGCGAATTGATGCTGTCGAGCAATCGGGTCACAAACCACCCCGGTGCAACTGGAAGTCAGAAGTTCATTGTAGAGGCACGGTTCTCGTAGAGTCGCTCAGTTTCGCGGGGCTTCGTCCGCTCCCTTACATACTCTTCCGTATCCCGGCTGTACCTACGTGCTCTCCATGTCGGAGCGTGGCAACTGGATGGTGAACGTCGCGCCGGAACCCGGCGTCGATGACAGGTTTACCGACCCGCCCATCGATTGAACGAGCTCCTTTACGATGGCCAGGCCGAGGCCATTCCCGCCTTCCCGGCGGCTCCGGCCCTTATCCACTCTGAAGAAGCGGTCGAAGATCCGTTCCGCGTCCGCGGGGGCGATCCCCGGTCCGCTGTCCTTCACCGACACCCGTCCATCGTGTTCCGTGCCGCTCGTGCGAATCGTCACGGTCCCCGCCCCGCCTGAGTACTTCACCGCGTTGTCGACGAGGTTGAGGACGCTGCGATACAGGTGATCCGGGTTGGCCTGGACTTCTACGTCCACGTCGCCTTCGATACGGAGTTCTACCTGCCGGGTGGCGGCGAGGGGGCCCAGGTTCCGTACTACCTCAGCCGCTACCGCATGAAGATTGACAGGTTCCAGGGGCAATTGACCATCGTCTGTCGAGAGCAGCAGGAGGTCCTCGCTGAGGCGAGTGAGCCGCTCCGTCTGAGTCTTCACCGTCTCCAGGAGGATGCGGTACTCCGCCGGCGTCGTATCCGGGTCCATCTCGGTCACTTCGATGTTGGTTCGGATCGCGGCCAGGGGTGTTCGCAATTCATGCGATGCGTCCTGGACAAACTGGCGCTGCCGCTCAAAGGAAGTTTCGAGCCGGTCGATCATCGAATCGAACGTGTCGGCGAGACCCTTCAATTCGTCCTCCGGCCCCTGGTGGTTGATTCGCTGACTCAGGTTCGTGGCACTGATCACCGACGCGACCCGCGTGATGTCCCGGACAGGCCGGAGCATCATCCCCGAGAGGATGTAGCCACCCGCACCGGAGGCCAGCGCGAGCCCGACGACTGCCAGCAACGACCATGTCCGGAGACTGTCGAGGTTATGAGAGTTGATCTGGTCCTGGGCCTCTTTGAGGATGACCCCCGGCGTCACTACTGGCTCGAAGCCGTTGATTGACCCGGTGGGACCCATGACCGGCTGCCACTCGATGTCGTTGACGGGCACGCCCTGTAGCAGCACAACATCCGGGCGGTCGAGGCGCACGGCGATGTTCAGTGCGACGACGAAGGCGATGCCGAAGACGAGGAGGAGGCTCGAATACCAGACGGTGAGCCGGAAGCGCACCGTCCTGGCAAACGACGGCTGGTGGACCTTCTGGACGAAGTGAGGACTACGAATGCGTGGCCCCCGTATCCTAGAGGACGTAGCCCTTCCCTCTGATCGTCTCAATGAGCTGTTCTTTGAATCCCTCATTCAGCTTGCGACGAAGGTTGTTCATGTGCACCTTCACCGTTTGGGTGAAGGGATTGGCATGTTCATCCCAGATGTGTTCGAGGAGTTCCTCCTGGGGAACCGCCCGGCCTTCGTTGCGCGCCAGGTAGTAAACCAGTGCGAATTCCTTCGGAGTGAGATGGATCTCGATGCCGTCGCGCTTGACGCGATTGGTGTTTGGATCGAGTTCGAGCCCTCGCGTGTTCAGTACCGGCTCGCGCAGCCCGCCTTCGCGTCGGGTGATAGCCCGGATCCTGGCTGCCAACTCGCTGAACGCGAACGGCTTCACGAGGTAGTCGTCGGCACCCTGGTCGAGGCCTTCGATTCGTTCCCGGATCGAACTCCGGGCAGTCAACATAATGACGCCGCCGCCAAAGCGGTCCTCGCGAAGCCGGCGACAGACCTCAACCCCGTCGATCTTCGGCAGGTTCAGGTCAAGGCAGACCACGTCGTAATTGTTGACGCTCGCTTTATCGAGCGCTTCCTGGCCATCGAACGCGACGTCGACCGCATAGCCAATTTTCGTGAGCCCGCGCTCGATGGCGCTGGCGATAGGTTCTTCGTCTTCGACTACTAGTACGCGCATGTCACCTGCCCTCAGGGGATCGGATTACTTCCACCCTATGCTGGTTGCGTCGAAGTAAAGGTAAAGATTTGCCGGGCCGTATCTACGGCCGCCTCATGCCTCGGGGGGAACTACTTCCACCGGGGCATGGTTTACGTAACGTAACGTCGTTTCCCGGAGGTTGTCCGCCTTCAGCTGGCGGATGAGGAACTCGAACTTCTCCTGGAGAGTCGACCCCAGCGCCTTTCGAATCTCGGCAGGGATATCCCACGTCTGCTGTTTGAAGGGACCCCATATCTTCTTCCGCGTCTTGTAGAAGAACTGGACGTCGCTTTCGCCTTCGGAGCGTTCGTTGGCGAGTTCTCCATTGCAGTAGGCGTGCATTTCCTTCAGCAGAGCGGCCGGGAATGCCGGGTGATCCATGAGCATGTTCTGGAATCCGGTGGCGAGATGAATCTCAGCCGTATCGACCAGCGGGAAGCGGTGGAAGAGTTCGTCGGGTAGCGTGCTGGCCCCGTGCTGTACCGCGCCGGCCATGCCGTACCGTTCCCGTCCGACCCGCGACATCTCCTTCAATGTGTCGAAGTCGATTGCAACGCTGGCGATGCTGCCGTCAGGGAGGGGGATGCCGCCGTGAGTCGTGCCGGTCTGGACGCTGACCTTCGAGATTCCCGCAATGCCGGGGCCCACAAGGTCCCGGAAGCCGTCGACGTAGGCGGTGAGTTCCTCGACTGTGCTGTTGCTCTTGCCGACCTCACCAATCTCGCCGCCAATGGAGATCGTCACGCCGTTCGGCTCGAGTTCCCGTATGAGCTTTGCCAGTCGGGCCGTCAGCCGGGCGTTCGGTGCCTGCTGGTCCGCCACACGTTCGTGGGTCAAATCCACCAGCGTCGAGGCGTCGATGTCGATGCAATAGAACTGCGCCGCGACAGCCTCGCGGACGAGATCCTCAAGGGCCCTGGTCTCACCTTCCGGGTCAGTCGCGAACTTCTTGGCATTGGCCTGAAAGTGGTCACCCTGGATGAATACTGGCCCCTGGTAGTCCTCAGCGATGGCTGCGGCGAGGATGA
>DATCGT010000433.1:0-17859 GCA_036508775.1 Tepidiformaceae bacterium
CGACGCCTACGCGCTGGAGTGTGACGTTCAGGTCGGGGGGACCGAGCAGCTCTTCAACCTGATGGCGGGGCGGAAGATCCAGGATGCAGCCGGGCAGAAGCCGCATGTACCGGTGACGATGCCGATTCTTGTCGGGCTGGACGGCAAGGCCCGGATGTCGAAGTCGGCGGGCAACCACATCGGCGTGAGCGATTCACCCGACGAGCAGTACGGCAAGACGATGTCGCTGCCGGACGACGTCCTGGGGGATTTCTTCACGCTGGCGACGAACCTGCCGACCGCGGAGGTCGGGCACATCATCGCGGGGCTGAAGGACGGCACGCGGGACCCGATGCACACCAAGAAATACCTCGCCAGAACGATCGTGTCGGAGTTCTGGGGCGAGGCGGCGGCGCAGGCTGCCGAGGAGCACTTCGAGCGCAGAGTCCAGGGTGCGGCGCGGCGGACTATTGATGACTTCGCGCCGGTTAGAGCAGAGCCGGGTGAACGATTGGATGATTTGCTTGTCAGGATCCGTGCGGTCCCGAGCAAGCGCAAACTCCGAAATCTAATCACCCAACGGGCTGTTCGCAGAGTGCTCAATGTTTGGCTCGGCCAACGTTCAAGCACAGGCGTGGTTGAGGAAGGCGAAGAAGCGCTCAGACCAGGCGAGCAAATGGTATTGGTCGAGATCAGAGACCTTTCAGCGCCCGCAGAGGACGGGGCGCTTTACGAGATTGGCAAGCGACGAACGATCAAGATCGTTCGTTCGTAGCAACCGAGTCGCGGGGAGCCAGGGACCGGGACGCCATCGGCAACTGTAACGATCTTGTGACAGCGGCGAAAAACTAGTGACGCCGGCGAAAAGATCGGTTAAGGTACGATTCGCGAAAGTATTTTTTACCGAGGAGGCTACGATGCGCCGGTCCGTTATCACGATCACGCTTCTCCTGCCCTTCGTCCTGGCGGCGCTACCCCTGCTGGCCATCTTCATGACCGGGTCCAGCCCGGCGTCTGCGGGCGGGACGATGGCCGTATCACCCAGCGTGGCAGTGGTCGCCACGGCCATGACCGCACCTGCTGTTGATACCGCGCTGGCTCAGACCGTTTCGGCCACTACGCCGGATGGCTGCGTCGGGGCTTATACCGGCGTCCAGGGCCAGACGAGCTAGCTCCCGGCCACCAACCCTTCGACCTCAATCCAGGTATTCCCCGGGGTGAAGGCGATTTCGTTACCAGCGGCATCATAGAAACGCGTGCGCGAGGCGTTGTCCGGCTTGCGCCAGGTCCCGGCAATCACGTGCCCGCCGATGTACACCTCCGCTGTCCCCTGCCCGACGTTGTCGATAAGCACATGTTCGCTGGAGTCAGCAACGTAGTTCCGCGCGTGCATCACGACGACGTTCGTGGCGGTGAGCGGCTGATGGGTCGCACCGTCTACCTGGACCACCCCGTCAGATAAACGCTGATAGAGGCTGGCTGCCGGGTCCCAGGTCCAACTCGGGTGCGTGGCGGCGATGGGGCCGAAGTCGAGATCGATGGCGGTGGCAGTGGGCGAACCCGACGCGGCGCTCGCGGCGCTCGCGAAGCGCCACTCCCCCATTCGCGGCGGGCGGTCATATCCGCGGAGTGCCGCAGCCGCCCGAAGGGCGCCGGTACTCGTCACCACGTTATGGGGAGCTTCTCGGGTGGGGTCGCGCTGGAAGGCCTCCGGCACGGGGTTGGGGCCGCCTTCCATGTCCAGGTCGGCGATCTGGAGGTCGGCGATCTGCTGACCGGAATTCGCCGGCCCAGGGGTCTCCGCGCGCCCGACGTGGGCGTAGAGCGCATCGAACTCCGCCACCCAGGCGAGGAAGGGCGTGCGGGCGGACCGCACAGGCTCGATGGCACCGGCCTCCTGGGAGTCGTAGACGGACAGGAACCGGGTGATACCGCCTTCGACGAGCGCTTCGAAGACAATATCCGCCTGGGCGAGGCCGAGCGGAGGATTCCAGGCATCGTTGTTATCGATCATGACAGCTACCGGCCTGTGACGTGTCGGCTGGAGGACGTCGGCGTCGGTCATCGGCTGGCCGGTGAGCGCATAGGTTGGCCGCGGCGCGGGCGTCGGCGTGGGCACCGGGAGGGTGGCGAGCGGCTCGCGAGTCACCGACGGAGGCGGCGTCGGCGACGGCAGCGGGCTGCTGCTGAAGACCGTCAGTCGCAGGACGGCCAGCGCAGCCAGCGCAGCAACGAGGATGGCGCCGCCGAGAAGGAAATCGCGAGGTTTCAAATCGGGGGTGCACCAATCATTTCGAACGCCATCGTACCAAGGACGTCTTCAGCGCGATTGCCGGAGCACACCGAAGCCATCAGCGCGCCCGACTTCATGCGCGCGGGGGCTGCGCCTCCAGGGCACGACCGATCACGAGCCGCTGGATCTGGTTGGTGCCTTCAAAGATCTGGAAAATCTTGGCATCGCAGACCCATTTTTCGACCGGGTGGTCGCGCATGAAGCCCTGCCCCCCAAGGACCTGGACCGCGTCGACTGTCACCTTCATCGCCATGTCGCTTGCAAAGCACTTCGCCATGGAGCCCTCGGCACCGAGATAGGGGACGCCAGCCCCGGCCATCCAGGCAGCGCGCCAGACCATCAGGCGGGCTGAATCCACGGCCATTGCCATGTCAGCCAGCATGAAGCTGATAGCCTGGTTCCGGATGATTGGGCGACCGAACTGGACGCGCTCACGGGCGTAGTCGAGGGCGTACTCATAGGCTGCCCGGCCGATACCGAGCGCATACGCGCCGACGACCGGACGGGTCCTCTCCAGCGTCATCAGGACACCGACGGCGCCCGGCCCGGCACCCTCGCCACCGGCTCCACCACCCCCACCGAGCTTGTTCGCGACGGGGATGCGGCAATCGTTGAGGACGACGTTCGCGGTGTGCGAGGCGCGAATGCCCATCTTCTTCCAGGTGGTACCGGCCTCAAGGCCGGGCGTGCCGCGGGGGATAACGTAGGCGCCGATGCCGCCCCATCCTTTGGCACGATCTTCCGTGGCGAACACAACATGCAGGTCGGCAATGTTGCCGTTTGTAATGAACTGCTTTTCGCCGTTGAGCACGTACTCATCGCCATCCCGCACGGCAGTCGTCTGGATATTTGCGACATCGGAGCCGGCGTCCGGCTCGGTCAGGCACATGGCCCCGAGGTGCACTTCGTTGCCATCGGACGCGATCTGAGGAAGCCACTGTTCGCGCTGCGCGGCAGAGCCGGTGGCAGCAATTGCGGCCGCGGCGAGCCCGGAGGAGTTGACCGCGAGGGCTATCCCGGCGCAGCCCCAGGCGAGTTCCTCAGCGAGGATAGTCGGCAGTAGCGTAGAACTGGTCTCGAGGAATCCGCCGTCGCGAGTGACGCCGAAGCCGAGGGCAGCGGCCTTCTTGATGAGGTCGTACGGGGTCTCCTCACGCTCATCGTAGTAACCGGCAACGGGGCGGATCTCCTTTCGCGCGAATTCATGCGCGACCTGTTGGACCATTCGTTCTTCTTCGGAAAGCGCGAACCCGATCATGTCGTCACCCCGAGAGCTGATGGTTCATGGTAACAGGCAGAAGGGAGACGGTATCCGCATCAGCCCCGTTCTGCTGGTTGACCATAATTGCGGCGCAGCCGCACCCTATGAGCCGCGATGGACCCTGCAACTGTGGGGTGCTCGGGGCACACAAGATAATAACGTTACGTCATGTTTTGGGTGTGTGTGATCTTCACAAAAGATCGACCCGCTTGGGCTCGACACCGTTTGAGAGCCCTGACTATGATAGGCCCCGCTTCTAATCACATCCTCACCTGTCGAGGTAATAACCAGTGGACGAGTATGTCGCCCAATTCCTGAATTTCCTCGCGGTCGAGAAGAACGCTTCGAACAACACCATCGCCGCGTACCGCAACGATCTCGCCCAGTTTGAACAGCACCTGGGGGCCTCGGCCGGGCCTCGGGGCGACCTCTGGAAGGCGGTCTCGGGCGAAGTCGTCGTCGCGTTTGTCGCGACCCTCCGGGAACGGGCTTACAAGGACGCTACAGTGGCTCGAAAAGTCGCCGCCGTGAAGTCGTTCTTCGGATTCCTCGCGGCTGAAGGACTTGTCGACCAGGACCCGACCGAGCATCTCAAGTCCCCGCAGGTGGGCAAATCACTCCCACGTTCACTCACTCCAAGGGAGGTGGATGAACTCCTGGAGCAGCCTGCGCGCCGATCCACTCCGGAAGCGCGCCGCGACCGGGCGATGCTGGAACTCCTCTACGCGACGGGCCTGCGGGTCACTGAACTGGTGTCCCTTGACCTGTCGGATATCGCGCTTGAGAGCGACCCGGTGACAGTCCGCTGCCTGGGCAAAGGTGAGCGCGAGCGAGTGCTCCCGCTGCACCAGCGTCCCGTAGAGGAACTGCGGCAGTACATCTTCCACGTACGCCCCCGGCTGGTCCGAAACCGGCGGGAACCGGCGCTGTTCGTGAACCGTCGAGGAGAGCGCCTGACACGCCAGGGCTTCTGGCTGATCCTCAAGAACTATGCCCGGGAAGCGAACCTCGATAAGGCGATTACGCCGCATACGCTGCGGCACACGTACGCCACCCACATGCTCTCCGGCGGTATGCCGTTACGTAATGTTCAGGACGCACTGGGACATGCCAGCATCTCCACAACGCAGATCTACACCCACCTCACGGACGAGCAGAAGCGGATCCAATACGACGCCGCCCACCCCCGCGCCTGAGAGCCAACTTTCGCGTTTGAGTCCGCGTACCGACAGCCGCCCATGGCGGCTGTACTGTTGTGGAATGCTTCCAGATCCAAGACTGCTGCAGGCACTCGGAGCCGCCGACGGCGCGCGCCAGCTCCGTGAACTCGATCGCCGCGGCGCCCTGACCGAGATGCTGCCCGAGCTGGAAGCCGGCCGCGGGTTTGTCCAGCCCGAGCGTCATTACTACGACGTCCTCGACCACAATCTCGCTGCCGTGGCGGCGTTCGATACGCTGGCGGCCGACGGCCCCGACCGGGAGGAGCTACGAGCGGCGACGAATTGGATCGATTGGGAGGCCTCCCTCGACCGGGAAATCGACGGCCACTCACTCGTTTCCCTGACTCGCCTCGCCTGCCTCGTGCACGACATCGCCAAACCCGCAACGGCGATCGTGGGCGAAGACCGGCTTCGATTCCCCCGTCACGGCCCCCGGGGAGCCGAAATCCTGCGCGAACGGCTCCCGGCAGCCGGGTTCAGCGACGGAGCGACCGACTTCGTGGCGCGGATGGTCCGGTACCACCTTCGCCCGGGGGAGCTGATTCGCAGTGGAGCGGCGACCGACCGGGCTGTCCGGAAGTTCGTGGCGGATGTCGACGGGCACGTCCTTCCGCTGATGCTCGTGAACATTGCGGACGGGATGGCGACGCGCGGTCCGGGATACACCCGGGAGAACTTCCGCCGCCATTGCCTGTTCCTCAACTATGTCATGGAGCGGGCGTGGAATGTCGCTGATGTGGGCACCGCGCCCCTCGTAACAGGCGACGATCTCATCGCTGCGTTGAATCTGTCTGGTGGACGATTGCTAGGGGCTGTCCTAACATCGGTTCGCCGGGCTCAAGCGGAGGGATCCGTCCATACAAAGGACGAAGCACTGGCGCTGGCCCGGACAGTCCTGGTGTCCCTCGAGGCCGCAGAACCGTAACGCAGGCCCCGGCGAAGAAGGGCAGGAAAGATCTCCCATGGCTGTCATGTGGCAGGTCATTCTCTACACCGGCTTCGCCGTCGCGGCGTTCTACTTCATCTTGCTGCAGCCGGTGCTCAAATCGCAGAAGCAGCAGAAGAAGGCAGTAGCGGCGCTAAAGATCGGCGATGAAGTGATTACGAGCGGCGGCTTGATCGCCGAAGTGAAGGATGTCGTTACGCCCGTGAATGGTCCCACAGAATTGATACTCGAGATCTCCCCGGGGGTTCGCGTGCGGGCGGTAACGGACGCCATCCAGCGCCGCCTGACGACGCTGGAACCCGAGGCCAAAGACCACGACGAGGCGGCGCAGCACAGTGCGCAGTAGCTCGACGCTGGCCCTCTTCTTTGCCGTCGCCGTGCTGACGATCTTTTCCCTGATCGTGGTGTGGCCAAGCGACCCCGGACGATACCTGCCCGGCCACTTCTGGCCACAGGGCCACGGCTTCTCCCTGATCGGCATTAGCCGCCCGACGATGCGGCTTGGCCTCGACCTGCGGGGCGGTTCTTATCTGCTCTACGAAGCCGACCCCCCAGCTGGCTACGCTGGCAACATCAGCACGGCGCTCGACGGCGTGGTGAAGGTCATCGAACGGCGCGTCAACGGGACTGGCGTCTCGGAAGCCGAAGTCCAGAAGACGAGCGGCAACCGGATTAGCATCCAGGTCCCGGGCCTGACGGTCAGCGACGTCCAGAACAAGATTGGCAAGACGGCGCAGCTCGAGTTCAAGGTGTTCGACGACGCCGGTGACCCGGTCCCGGCCATTGGCCCACTGACTGACACGGCGGTCTGCCCACGGATGTCGAACCCGAGCGACCAGATCCCGGAAGGCTGCGAGCAGATGACCGGCCGCTACCTCCAGAACAACACGATCCCAACGACGCAGGGCACGGTCCACGCGATCAACTTCCAGACTACGGGTGACGGCGCGCGCATCATGCAGGCGCTCACCTCGGACACGCTCCGGTTCCAGCTTGGCGACCCTCGCCGTGACCTGATGATCTTCCTCGACGGACAACTCATCTCGCGGGCCACGGTCCAGAGCGTGATTTCCGACCAGGGCCAGATCACCGGGCAGGCCAGCTTCACCGAATCGAAGGACCTCTCGGACCTCCTGAACACGGGCGCCCTGCCGATCCCGCTCAAGACCATCCAGTCGAGCGAAGTAAGCGCGACGCTGGGTGAAGATTCGGTCGTGAACTCCGTCCATGCGGGCGAGGTCGGACTCATCGCAGTGGCGTTCTTCATGATCCTCTACTACCGGCTGCCGGGGCTCCTGGCAGCCGGGGCGCTGGGCGTCTACACGGCCGTGACGCTAATGGTGTTCAAGATGTGGCCGGTCACGCTGACGCTTTCGGGCATCGCGGCCTTCGTCCTTTCGGTCGGCATGGCCGTCGACGCGAACATCCTGATCTTCGAACGTACCAAGGAGGAGTTACGCCGTGGGCGTACCCTCAACTCGGCGATCGACATCGGCTTCCGCCGGGCGTGGACGTCGATCCGCGACTCCAACATCTCGACGCTCATCACGTGCCTCATCCTGTACTGGTTCGGCAACCAGTTCGGGGCGGCGCTGGTGAAGGGTTTCGCACTCACGCTCGCACTTGGCGTGGGCGTGAGCATGTTCTCGGCCATCACTGTGACGAGGACGTTCCTGAAGATGATCGTGGGAACGCCGCTGGCGCGAAGCCACTGGTTGTTCAATGCCTCTGAGACGGGGCTGGCGCCGAGCACATCTCGGCGGGCTACCGGAACCCGGGGAGGCTGACCGTGTTTGATTTCGCTGGCAAGCGCTGGTGGTACCTCGGAATCTCGCTGGTGCTGTTCATCATCGCCGCGGTCGCGCTCGCGATTCCGCCGCATCTGCGGCCGGGCATCGAGTTCACCTCGGGCTCCTCGTTCACGATCCAGTTCCAGGCCAAAGCAGTCTCGCAGCAGGACCTGCGCACCGCGATGAGCGAGCTAGGCCACAGCGAAGCGCGAATCCAGGGATCCGGGTCCGACACGTACCTGATTCACACGAAAGAACTCCCCGGTGCCCCCAGCGTCGATTCGACCCAGATCGTTGGGCCGCAGCCATTGAACCTGGGAGAGTTCGACAAAATCACGACCGGGCTGTGTGAACGATTCCGGACCGACTCGACGCTCGACTGCACCGACGTGACCCAGCGGGCGACGGTCCTCACCGTGCAGGACTTCTCCACCGTATCGAGCACTGTCTCCACGGAGATTGCTCGCAACGCCACCTACGCGGTCCTGGCCGCGGCGGTAGCGATCCTCATCTACATCTCGATCGCCTTCCGCGGGCTTCCGAAGTCCTGGCGCTACGGAGTAGCCGCAATCATCGCCGTCCTGCACGACGCGTTCATCGTGCTCGGTCTCTTCTCAATTCTGGGGAAAGTCCTTGGGACGGAAGTGGATACGGCCTTCATCACGGCGTTGCTGACCGTCATCGGGTTCTCCGTCCACGACACTATCGTTGTGTTCGACCGAATCCGGGAGAAGGTGACACACGACCCGTACATCCCGTTCAGCGAAGCCGTGAACTCGAGCCTGACAGAAACACTCGCCCGGTCACTCAACACCTCGTTCGTCGTGGTGCTGACAGTCCTTTCGCTGCTCCTCATCGGTGGGCCGACGATTCGCAACTTCCTGATCGTGCTCCTCGTCGGAATCATCAGTGGGACGTACAGCAGCATCGGCATCGCGAGCCAGTTGCTGGTGGCCTGGGAGAACAACGACATCGGCAAGTTCTTCCGGCGGATCACCGGGCGCGGCCCGGAAGCCTCGGAGCCCGAGCTGGCCTGAGCGAGGGCCTACCCTAAGCCAAACTCATCCGTAGAGGCCGCGCGGCGTCGCTGGAGCGCTCTGCGCCTCTGTAGCGCCGAGGCGCGTGCGTAGCGACGCCCCCGGAGCCGAGTCTCGTGTCAGGTCTGGCGGCCGGACGACAACCGGCATCGGAAGGGCATGGCCAAAGACGAGTGCCTGCTGCTTGCTTTCCAGTGACGCGATCACCTGGCGGAGCCCCGCGCGCCCGGACATGCCGCTGACCAGCGCCTCGACATCAGCTTCACTGTCGAGCTGGAGACAGAAGCGAGTGCCAATCTGTGAGAGAACCTCCGGATCGATCTGACTGGGGCGCTGGTCGATGACGAGCAGCGTCACGTTGTACTTGCGGAGCTCGCGAGCGATCTGGCCGAAGATCGACTGGCCCGCCAGGGCGCGGTCGATGAACTTGTGCGCCTCTTCGATGACGATGACAAGCCGGTCCGGCTCCTTTGAGACGTCACCCGCAGCCTTCTCCATGGCGGCGCGATACTCTTCCCAGATTCGTCGAGAGAGCATGTTCGCAACGAGCATGTAGCTCGTGAGGTCGCTGCCGTGACGGGCGCCGAACTGGATGACGACCGACTTTCCGCCCTGCAACGTCTGGACGATGTGGTCGATGACCTGGTTGAACTGGTTGCCACCGCTCTGGACGAATTCGCGCCGGACGATCCGGCGGAGACCGCGCCGGAGACTATCGAGCGAACCAGAGGCGATGCCGATCTTGTTCGCGACGCGGGCCCAGGATGCGGCCTCCTCGCCGTCGTCCAGTGAGCACCGCCGAATAACTGCCGGCGAGGGATCGTCCGCCATCAGCTCATCGATCCAGTCGCGGCCGAAGCGTGAGCGGAGCTCATACGAAGCTTCGACGGCCAGCGAAGTGAAGTAGGCGGTCGATTGCAGGATCGCCAGGTCTTCGGGCTCGATATCGCGGGTCCCGATGACGACAAGGCCATCGACGTTGGGAGCGTTCGCATCGAGCGAGTACACGGAAACGTCGCTGGGATGGCGCTGCTTCAGGGATCGGCGTTCGCCGCCCCCATCCCCCTGGAACTTCAGGCCCCAGCCATAGTCGTTGTGCATGTCGAAGATGAGGGCGACGTTGCGGTCACGGTTGGTCGCGGACCGCGCGGAGTTCGCGACCATTGCATCGAGGATCTGGAGGGCCAGCACAGTCTTGCCAGTGCCGCTCTTTCCAAAGATGCCCGCCGAGCGCTCAAACAGCCGTTCGAGGTCGACCGCCACCTGGATATCAGCCATGCCAAGCGGGGTCCCCAGGCTGATGGCGGGGCGGTCGCCGGTGTCGAAAGCGCGGTCGAGCGCGTCCTGGTCGGCGAGGGCGACGCGGGCGAAGTGGCGGGGGAGCCGCCGGGCACGCGTCGATTCGCCGGCGGCCCGGACCTCAAGATACGGATTCACTTCGATGGCGGTGTAAACGCCGGTGTCGAGGAGTACCTCCCGGAGGAGCCTGCTCCCCGGGTCATCGCCGGCTGGAGGTGGCCATGCCGTCGGGCCAGACTCGGCCGACTGGAGGAGGACATCGGTCACCATCCCGAGGAGGCGCGTCTCGTCGTCGAGCGGGGTCATGACGTACTGCCCTAGCTGGGCGGAGTGCCCCGCGTCGAGCCGGACCTCGAGGCTCTTAGTCAGGGAACCGCCGACAACGACCCCAATTTGTTCGCTCGTGCTCATGGCGCCACCCCCCGGAGAATGCTGGTTAGCCGCGAGGGTTCCGCCTTCAGAAGGCGCGCCAGTTCCTTGCCGGCGCGGACGCTGAAGTCATAGGCGCCCGCAGCGAACGCGGGGGCGGCATTCCGTATCGCAGCCGCGATGACCGCGTCGTCGCATACTGACGAATCGACCAGGAGGGCCAGGAACGCCCCGTCGGACGTGATTCGGATGGTCTCAGCCACTGTTGCCGGTTCGACCAGCGCGAGGAGCGGCGGCGGAATCGGGGGGAGCGCCGAACGGGGCATTTCGCCCTCGATATGACCGCAACAGACCACGGTGAGGCGGGTCCTCAGGAGCGGGCGAATGTGCGGATTCTCCGCCATCACCTCGGCGGCCGTCTGCCCGGGTTCTCCCTGTGACTGCAATGGCCGGGAGGGATCCTCGGCGCCGCTCTGGATATCGGCTACGACGCCGAAGGTGACGGCAGGCCCTTCGCGCACGGCGACGAGCTGGCCGAGGCGAAACGGGTCCTCGACGTAGGTCTCATAGGCACACTGGAAGTCACGGAGCCCGGCTTCCACAACCCTTGGTGTCGCATTCAAAGGGCGCGTCTCCTCTTGCTCATCTGCTTGCTATTGGCTCGGGGCTGGAGACCCTGACGGGCAGCTGCGCGCTCCAGGAGCAGGCTGAACTGGAGCCGATCGCCCGCGGAGATCACCGCCTGCTCGTGGGCCTCCTGGAGGGCTCGCGGATAGCCGCCGCAGCGCTCGCACTGGTCGACCAGCGTGGCGTGGAGACGGCCAAGCGGCTCGGGGGCCGTCGCCCAGTGGGGAAGCTCCACGCGGGCGATGTCATCGCCAACCCGGAGATAGAAGAAGCACACCTGGTGGGAACTGAACTGCTCCTCGATGCGATCGCGCCGCTTGCTACGAGCTTCAAAGACGGCGCTGCGCTGATTCGGCGTCAGTAGGCGGTACATCAGCTGGCTGTCGGCCTCGGGCCAGCGGCGCGCACTGCCGGGGGAGAGGGCCGCCAGGCTGGTCACGACGTCACGAGCGCGGGATCCGGACACGTAGGCTCCGAGACTGATGCCGGTCCCAGCAGCGCGAATATCGTCCAAGGCGCGGTTCGTCCGCTCCTGAAGTTCGGCACGGATGCGGAGGGCGACCTCAGGCGAGTCCAGGTCCCAGGGGAGGAGCGTCCCATCGTACAGGAGGACAGCAGGGCCAGATTCGGCGGCCGGCAGCGCCGCCCAGGCCCCGACCTCCAGTTCGTGGACATCCCGGCGAAGGTTCACACCCCAGCCCCGAGCCGACGTCTCATCGCCACCATCGTCACGGCCAGGATCGGGGGAGGACGTGAAGTCCGGGCCGAGGACTGCCTGGGCGCCAAGACGGGGCTCAACGGCGGGCACACCGTACGGGAGCACGACGTAGCCGGAGTTGATGACGAAGCACTGGACGGGCGCGAACCGGTCGGGCTCGATGCTTGATCCGTCGGAAGCGATGACGGTGACCGGACCGCGCTCGGGAGGGTCGAAAACACCCAGGGGGGACTCGTTCCGCGCGACCGCGTAGGGATCGCGGCTGTCGACCATGGCGTGCTCAAGCTGCCGGTTCCCCGCCTCAGGGTCCAGCGCCCAGACGCGCAAGGCCGATTCGGCCGCATCGAGACCGAGGTCCATCGCCGCGAGCTGCGCGCGGTAGCGTTCGATGAACCCGGCGAGCTCGCCGACCACCTGGTCCATGCGGAGAGTCATCGTGCTGAGAATGGGACCTGCGCACCGCAGCGTGCAACCGGCGAGGGACGACCGGGTAGGGAAGGCTCGAAGCTAGCCCGTCTGTGCCTGCCCCGGCCTGTCCGCCCGCGCGGCCGCGATACTGGCTTCGAGCGCGGCCATGAGGTCAACGATCTTCCCGAGCTGGGCATCAGCTGCCTGGCGACGGTCAGCTTCGCGTTACGATGTGCCACTGGAGAGTCTCCCTTCCGGTCTTGGTCTTTCTCAACTTCAACCGTTCAGGGGAGACCCTCCTCTTTGTCAACAACCCTCTTGGGAACTACACCTCGACCGCCGACAACGAGGCCTGGAGATGGACGAGCAAGCGAACCGCAACTTCGCTGTGGAGCTGCCGCCCCCGCGGTGAAAGACGGATGCTGCCATCCGACTGATCGATGAGACCAGCAGCGCTGCATTCGGCGAGCGGCGAACCCACCGTCTCTTCGAGTCGCAGGCCGAACTTCGCGGTGAAGTCGTCCGGACGGAAGCCTTCGACCAGGCGGAGCCGCAAGGTCAGCCAGTCGCTCATCGCGGTCACGGGGTCGGGGCGGTAGGCGTGCGCTACCAAAGATGCTCCCGACTTGCTGAGGGCGGCGATGTAGGCGCGGGGGTGGGCAATGTTCTCGTAACGCTCGCCGGCGAGGTAGCCATGGGCGCCGGCGCCGAGGCCAAGGTAATCCCCGTCACGCCAGTAGACCTGGTTATGGCGGGATTCGTGGCCCGGGCGAGCCCAGTTTGAAAGTTCGTACTGGCGGAACCCCGCCGCCTCCAACGTGTCGCTCGCGAGTTCGTACATGTCAGCGGACTGGTCAGGATCGATCGGCGTGACCCTGCCGTCCTCGACCTGGCGGCCGAGGAGCGTGCCCTCTTCAACGGTGAGCCCATAGCAGGAGATGTGGTCCGGAGCGAGGGAGATCGCCGCGTTGAGAGACGACTGCCAGCGCTCCATGGCCTGGCCGGGGAGGCCGTAGATCAGGTCGAGGCTCACGGACTGGAAGCCCGCACGCCGCGCGTTGCGGACCGTGGCCGCGGTCGCCTCGGGGGAATGAATCCGTTCGAGGAAATGGAGCTCCTCGGAGTGAAAGCTCTGTGCCCCGAGCGAGAGCCGGTTCACGCCCGCCGACCGAAGCAACACGAGGTCGGCGTAGGAGGCGGTGCCCGGGTTCGTTTCGAGCCCGATCTCGGCATCCGGGGCGATAGGGGCGTGGCGAGAGAGTCGTTCAATCGCCGCCTGAATGTCGGGCGGGGGGACCTCACCTGGCGTCCCGCCGCCGAAGTGGATGCTGGTGAGCTCGCGTCCGCGCAGGACGGGTGCCCGTCCGTCGATTTCAGCCAGGAGCGCATCGCGGTAGGAAGGTTTGAGCGCGTCCATCCCCGCATAGGCGTTGAAGTCGCAATAGCCGCACTTCACGGTGCAGAACGGGATGTGAACGTAGACGGCGAGCGGTTTCACTGGGTCGACGGCAGCACGGAACGCACGGCAGCCGGGGTGTTGGTGGTGATCCCGTCGACACCCCAGGAAGCGAGCTCGGCGGCGCGAGACGGGTCGTCAACCGTCCAGGCCACGACGACCAGTTTGCGCCGCTTTAACTCCCGCACGCGTTCCGCCGTGAGCAGCTCGTGGTTGCAGGAGACACCCCGCGGGCGGGCATCCCGTTCCTCAACCGCGAGGAAGAGGTCGAGCTTCGCCTGGACGTCCACGGAGTAGAACAGGTCGACCTCCGGGACGACGCGGGCGACGGCCCTGAGAATCGCCCACTGCTGGGCCGAAGCGACGATTCGGGGGCGCACCTCGGCGGTCGCGATGGCCCGGCGAATGAGGGTCGCGGCTCCTTCGCCGTCGTTCTTGAGGTCGAGAAACAGGCCGGCGCGCCCGCCAACATTCGCAATGAGATCTTCAAGGCCGAAGGGATGTCGTGGCGCAAAGCGGAGATACCACTTCTCGAAAAGCAAGGGCATCCCGGCGACCCGTCGTTCATGACGGGCCTCAAAACGGCCGTTGTGGACCCAGAGATCCACTTCGATGAGATCGGAAGCAACCGCCAGCGCGGCCTCAAGGTCGGCGGGGTGATTCCCAGCGGCGTGAGCGACGAGGAGCGGTCCCGACCGATCTCCGGCAAATGGGCTGGTCGCCACTGCCCGGGGGACATCCATTAGCCCTGCATGGTACTCGGCTGAGGGACCACCGGGTGCCGCGGCGAGACCTGCAGGTCACCGTGGGCAATCTCATCCAGCAGGTCCTGGGCGAGGATGCGGTAGCCGTCGCTCACCGGGGCGATAGCGCCGAGCGTCACGAAGCGGCTGAGGAGAGCGGTGACGGTCTCCCGGCTGGTGCCGATCGTCTGGGCCAGTTCCTGGTGGGTCAGCCCGAGCTGGACCAGGCCCGATTCCTGCCGGCTCATGAGGATGTCAGCAAGGCGGGCGGACACCGGCTTCGACACAAGATTCATGAACGTGCGCTGCATGCCCGCCAGGCGGTGAGCCATGAGCTCCGCCATCGCGAATCCCAGGCGGGGCGATTGCTGGAGGATGTGCGAAAAGTCTTCCCAGCTGATGGTTGCGGCGACCGTGTCGTCGATCGCCTGTGCGCAGGCGATGCGTTCGCCATTTTCGACGATTGCCATATCACCAACGACGCCGCCACGAGGGACGACATCGAGGATGATCTCCTTGCCGTTCTCAGCGACGTGATAGATCTTGACGCGGCCCTTGAGGATGAGAAAGACGCGCTCGGCCGGGTCGCCGGCTGAGAAGATCACCTGGCGTGGGCGGAACCGGCGTTCGCTCAGGAGCGGAACCAGCCGCTCCATTTCCTCGTCGGTGAGGACGTTGACTACCTTACTGAGCTGGCGCAGATACCAGACGATGGTTCGCTGAAGGGTCGGGTGCCCCTGCCTGCGACTTGTTGGTTCCGTTGTCATAGCACTTCCTCTGTACCGCGGTAGCGCACCCGCAATTCATCGAGCAACCGGAGTGCACCGGGGCTCACGGTGTCGCGCTGTCCCGCCTCAACGTACCGCTCAAGGTCTTCAAGTGCCTCTGCCGGTCGCCCGAGCCGGTAAAGGAGCATGCCGCGCTGGCCGACGAGGTCAGCATTCCACGGTTCAATCGCCAGGGCCAACTCGACGGCGGCCAGCCAGCGAGCGATGTCGCGATTATCGCGAAAGATGGTCCGCAGGTCGTGCAAAAGCTGCTGCAGGATCTGCCGTCGCGTCACAGCCGCAAGGTACGCATCCGGGACGGTCGCTCCGAGGCGCTGGCCTCGGAGACCGGCAAGGAGCTCGCCCCGGTCCAGGCGCGCGCCCTGGTTGAAGGGGTCCACGTAGATCGGGCCGCCGGCGGTCGAGCAGCGAACGATGAAGTGGCCCGGGTAGCCGATGCCCTCACAAACCAGCCCGACGCGCCGGGCGACTTCCATGTAGACGAGCGAGAGCGTGAGCGGAGTGCCTGCCCGACGGGCGACAACCAGGTCGAGATAGCTGTTCTCGGGATCGTCGCCGGGAGTGGTGCTGCCGTGAAAGCCGAGTACCGCGAAGAGGTGGTGATCAATCGCATGTGCCAATGAATCGGCGTCATCGCACTGCCCGGACTGATCGCGTACGGCCTGAGAAATGAGGTCGAGTTCGCGCGCCACGGCGTCGGGTTCGACGGTCCCGCCCCGCAGCCGGGCGATCAGCATCGCCCCACGGAAGAGGTCGACGGCAGCGTCGGGGCCAGCAATGGCGGCCTGGAAGTCAGCCCGAATGTCGGTGCTCACGAGGCTCAGTATAGGGATGCGGGCCGGTTCGAGCCGGTTGGGGCGGGAAACGGAAGGTAATGGCGGGCTCAATCGTGGTGCGCGGTCTCGTGTGGATGGACGTGCGCGACAGTCGCGTGGCGGTGCAAATGGGCATGGATCAGATTCGCGGCAACCAGTAGATCATCATCCTCAAGGATGTCCCCGGGTGCGCCGTCGGCGAGGACTCGCCTGTTTTCGCCGATGACGATGACACGGTCGGCGATGATCGGAACGATCTCCAACTCGTGGGTCGCGACGACGGTCGTGCGGCCCGCGTGACCGAGATCCTGGATCAGGTTTACCAGTACCCACTTCGTCCTGGGGTCGAGGCTGGCGGTGGGTTCGTCGAAGAGGATGACCGACGGGTCGAGCGATAGGACGGACGCGATCGCAGCCCGCTTCTTTTCGCCGCCGGAGAGTTCGAAGGGCGCCCGGTCGCGCAGTTCCAGGATATCCATCTGGGAGAGGGCGGCCTCGACGCGCCGGCGCACCTCGACCAGAGAGAGCCCGAGTTGCAGCGGGCCGAAGGCAACGTCGTCGCCAACGGTCGGCGAGAAGAGCTGGACGTCCGGGTCCTGGAACACGAGCCCGACCTCTCGATGAAACCGGTGCTCGGCATCGGCATCGCGGGTGAGGTCGACCATTTCGCGGCCGAGGAGACGAAGGCTCCCGCCGGTCGGCGCTAGGAGCCCATTCAACAACTTCAGGAGCGTCGACTTGCCCGAGCCGTTCGCTCCAACGAGGGCGACGTGCTCACCTTCGCGAATCGTCAGCGAGATGCCATCCAGAGCGAGCTGCCGCCGGTTGTAGACGTAGCGGACGTCTTCCAACTCAAAGACGGCTTTTCGGAGTCCGTTCTCATTCATGCGAGCCACCCGTCGGCCAAGATTGCAGCGGCCGCGCAGGCAACGGCAGCCACTCCGAGGATCCAGTCCGCGGGGCGGACGCGATAGTCGGAGAGAGTCCGCACCTGGCCGGTGAAGCCCCGCGCCAGCATCGCCTGGTAGACATCTTCACTCATACGAAAAGAACGACTCATGAGGACGCTCATGGAGGAGACAACCCACCAGCGCTGTTCCTTCCCCGTCGTGCGGGCCACGATCCGGCTCTTCCTGGAGAGGAACATCGAATTCACCGTGTGAAGGAGCAGGAAGATGTAGCGGTAGGTCATCCCGAGAATGAGGACGAACACGGTAGGGACACGGAAGAAGCGAAGCGACTTGAGGATGTCCGACCAGCGGGTGGTCAGGACCAGGAGGATGGCCATGGACACGCAGACCGCGACGCGAAGGACGAAGATTGCTGCCGCTCCAACACCAGCCCGCGTAGCCGTGAGGGTGGCGAAACCGAGGGGGATATGGAACAGCTCGTGCCCTCCGATGAAGAAGATCGAAGGCAGGACGACGATGCCGCTGAAGAATGGGATGCCGAGCCAGACGCGTTTCAGGAAGGTTCCCAGGTCGAGATGCGCCGCGACCACACCGGCGAGCGTCACGCAGTAGAGCGCAGCCAGGACGCGCCAGTCGCGAGAAAGGCCGGCCGCGACCACAAGGAAGGCGAAGGCCACGACTTTCACGCGGGGATCGCGCCGTTGGAGTAAGGCATCGCGGCGGGCATTCTCCTCGGAGAAGACGGCGTTCTCGATGCTCGAGGAAATCCCGGAGATGGTCTTCTCGACGAAGCCGGACCGGGCGCGCTTGGATCGCGGAGCAGTGGTGACAGCGGTCTGTGGCAGGTTCATATGGCGTCCCGCCAGTCAGGGGGACCCGATGGAATGAGCCACCTCGCGGCGCGGTAGCCGGCATACACGAAGACCGCGAGGATAGCGATCCCGGAGATTCCCGCGACCTGGTAGCCGATATTCTGCTGCCAGAGGGGGTCGGTGCGTTTCACCCAGGGCGGTTCGTAGCCTGAGAGCAGCGCATGGCTCGAGTAGGCGACGCTATTGATGTTCGTAGGGACGCAGCTACACTCCCGGTTCACCGCCGGGAGGGCGTCGAAGAGGGTTGGATCGCCATTCACTTTTGCCTGGACGGCGGCGGTGACCTCGGCCTGTGTCGCGCTCGACTCTTCCCCGAAGGCCGTGCCC
>DATCGT010000434.1:0-6584 GCA_036508775.1 Tepidiformaceae bacterium
ACGTTGTTCTGTCCGCGGAGCGGATTCACGCCCACGCCGCGCCTGCCGAGATTCCCCGTCGCCATCGCGAGGTTCGCCATGCCCATCACCATGGTCGAGCCCTGGCTATGCTCGGTAACGCCGAGCCCGTAGTAGATCGCCGCATTGCGGGCAGTGGCATAAAGGCGTGCAGCGGCTCGTACTTCGAACGCCGGGACGCCTGTAATGGCCTCAACGGCCTTGGGAGAATGGCGCTCATCTCCAATGAACTCGCGCCAGCGCTCGAACGTTACCCGGTCGCACCGCTCCGCCACGAAGGTCTCGTCGACGAGTCCCTCGGTGACGACCACATGGGCCATTGCGTTGATCACGGCCACGTTGGCCCCGGGCCGCAAACCCAGGTGGTGCTTAGCCTGGACGTGGGGCGTCTTCACCAGTTCGATGCGGCGTGGATCCACCACGATCAACTCCGCCCCGGCGCGGAGGCGGCGCTTTAGGCGCGAGCCGAACACCGGGTGAGCATCAGTGGGATTCGCGCCAACGACCATGACGACGTCCGCATCATCGACCGAATCGAAGTCCTGCGTCCCGGCCGACGTGCCGAACGTCGCCGAGAGGCCATAACCAGTAGGTGAATGGCAGACCCGCGCGCAGGTGTCGACGTTGTTGTTGCCAAACCCGGCGCGGATCAGCTTCTGGACCAGGAATGTCTCCTCGTTCGTGCAGCGGGACGACGTGATGCCACCGATCGAGTCTCTCCCGTACTGCGCCTGGATGCGCCGGAACTCCCCGGCGGCATAGTGGAGAGCCTCGTCCCAGGAGACTTCGCGCCAGGGGTCGGTAATCTTCTCCCGAATCATCGGAGTGAGAATCCGGTCCTGGTGGGTCGCGTATCCCCAGGCGAAGCGCCCCTTCACGCAGGCGTGCCCGTGATTCGCCTTCCCGTCCTTGAACGGGACCATGCGGATGACTTCGTTCCCCTGCATCTCAGCCTTGAACGAGCAGCCAACGCCGCAATAAGCGCAGGTCGTGATGACGCTGTGCTCTGGTTGGCCGGCCGCGATCACGCTCTTCTCCGTCAGGGTGGCCGTGGGACAGGCCTGGACACAGGCGCCGCAGGACACGCACTCGGATTCGAGGAAAAGCATGTCGCCAGGTGAGATCTTCGACGCGAACCCCCGGCCTTTCACGGTGAGCGCGAAAGTGCCCTGCACCTCTTCGCAGGCCCGGACACAGCGCGAGCAGACGATGCATTTGGACGGATCGAAGGTGAAATAGGGGTTCGATTCGTCTTTCGTCTCGTGAAGATGGTTGGCGCCGGAGCCGTAGCGCACCTCCCTCAACCCGACCGCGCCGGCCATGTCCTGCAGTTCGCAGTTGCCGTTCGCCGGGCAGGTGAGGCAGTCGAGGGGGTGGTCCGAGATGTACAGCTCCATCACGCCGCGCCTGAGTCGCGCCAGCTTCGGCGACTGGGTGGTCACCTTCATCCCGGCTTCAACCGGTGTCGTGCAGGAGGATGGCGTGCCTCGCCGCCCCTCGATTTCTACCACGCAGAGGCGGCAGGAGCCGAACGGCTCGAGGCTCTCGGTCGCGCAGAGCCTCGGGATCTCCACGCCGCATTCCATCGCGGCGCGCAAAACGGAAGTGCCGGCAGGTACGGTGATTGGCTTGCCATCGATTTCGACGCGGACTGGAACTCCCGCGCGTGCCGGTGTGCCGAAGTCGAGTTCTGTGCTGGTCGGCACGGTCAGGCCTCCTGTTTCAATGGCACAGCCCGATCGAAGTCTTCCGGGAAGTGCAGGACGGCGCTTCGCACCGGATACGGCGTCAGTCCGCCGAGTCCGCAGAGGGAGGTGTCGAGCATGACTTCGAGAAGGTCATCGAGCAGTTGAAGGTTCGCGTCGCGCTGTTCGCCGGCGATGATGTGGTCGATCACCTCAACGCCCCGCTGCGAGCCGATCCGGCAGGGTGTGCATTTCCCGCAGCTCTCGATTGCGCAGAATTCCATCGCGAACCGTGCCTGCTTCGCCAGGTCGACCGTGTCGTCGAAGACCACGATGCCGCCGTGCCCGAGCATCCCACCGGCAGCGGCCATGGCTTCGTAATCGATCGGTGTATCGAGCAACTCGTCGGGGAAATAGGCACCGAGGGACCCGCCGACCTGGACGGCTCGCAGGGGCCGTCCCGTCGCCGTTCCCCCACCGAGGTCGAAGATGGCCTCCCGGAGCGTGAGCCCGAATGGCACTTCGAACAGGCCACCCCGCCGGACGTTCCCGGCCAGCTGGATGACGGCGGTACCGCGCGAGCGACCGCTCCCGGCCTCGGCGTAGGCTTTCGCACCGTGCTGCATGATCGGCGCAGCTGTCGCGAGTGACAGGACGTTGTTTACGACCGTCGGCTTGCCGAACAGGCCATCGATGGCTGGCAGCGGCGGGCGAAAACGAACGAGTCCCTTCTTGCCTTCGAGACTTTCGAGCATCGAGGTCTCTTCGCCGCAAATGTACGCACCCGCGCCCAGGCGGACATCGATGTCGAATGCCAGGTCGGTCCCGGCTACGAGGGCGCCGAGGTAGCCGGCCGCCCGGGCGATCTCCACTGCCCGTGCCATCGATCGGAACGCGCTCGGGTACTCGGATCGGATGTAGATGTATCCCTGGGTGGCCCCGGTGGCGTACCCGGCGATGGTCATTCCTTCAATCAGGGAGAAAGGGTCGCCCTCCATGATCATGCGGTCGGCGTAGGTTCCGCTGTCGCCCTCGTCGGCGTTGCATGCGATGTACTTCTGGTCGGCGGGCGCTTCAAGTACGGTGCGCCACTTCAACCCGGTGGGGAAGCCGGCCCCGCCCCGGCCGCGCAGGCCCGAAGCAGTGATCTCGTCGACGACTGCGGAGGGCGTTAGCGCCAGGGCGCGCCGCAATCCTTCATAGCCACCGTGGGCGACATAAGCATCGAGCGAAAGCGGGTCAATGATGCCGCATCGTGAGAAGGTGAAACGCTGTTGCCGGGCGAGGAGGGGGATCTCGTTGGTCCGTCCGAGCCGCAGGCTGTGGGCGTTTCCTTCAAGCAGTCCTGCGTCGAACAGCCCCGCAACGTCTTGTCCTCGTACGGGCCCGTAGGCGATCCGGTCGGAGCCGATGACGACTTCTACCATCGGTTCAAGCCAGAAGAGGCCGCGTGAGCCGTTCCGCATTAGGTTGACGTTGAGGCCCCGCCGCCCTGCCTCCCGCGCAATCGCGGTGGCCACCTCGTCTGCCCCGACGGAGCGCGCGGCGGAGTCCAGGGGTACGTAGATGGTTGTACTCATGCGATCGTTGCCAGCAGCCCGGTGGCGCGTTCGGGGGTGACCCGGCCGTGCAGCCTGTCGTCGACCATCATCGCTGGCGAGAGGGCGCAGTTTCCGAGGCAGTAGGCCGCGGACAGCGATATCGCACCATCACTCGTTGTATCGCCCAGTTTCGTGGCCAGGCCGGTCTCCAGATGCTCGACCAGGGCTTCACCGCCCATCGACTGGCATGCCTCGCCCCGGCATATGCGCACGACGTGCTCGCCCGGCGGTGCCTGGCGGAAGTCGTGGTAGAAGCTGACAACCCCGACGACCTCGGCCCGGGACAGGTTGAGCGCCTCAGCGACGATCGGGATCGCGTCCTGGTGGATGTAGCCGAACTCATCCTGCAGCTCATGCAGGATCGGGAGGCAGGCCCCCGGCAGATGAGCCAGTGCCGTCGCGATCGTTTCGGCCCGCCCAGGCTCCCACGCCGCGAAGTCGCGAGTTGATGCTTGTGTTGCATCAGTCACAGATACGCTCTCGTCCCGCATATACGTTGAAGCTTCCTGCCTTGAGGAACCCGACCAGGGTGATATTGAAAGTACTTGCGATCTCGACTGCCAGGCTCGAGGGGGCGCCTATGGCGGCGACGATCGGAATCCTCGCGATCAGGGCCTTTTGCAGCAGCTCGTAACTCGCACGACCGCTGAGGACAGCCACTGATTGCTGTAGTTTGGCCATCTTCCGGGCAAGTAACCGCTGGCCGACCATCTTGTCGAACGCGTTGTGCCGCCCGACGTCTTCGCGGAGGCTGATGATTTGGCCACTGGTGTCGAAGAGCCCGACCGCGTGGACGCCGCCGGTGGCGTCGAAGCCCGCCTGTCCGCTCCGTAGCGCCGAAGGAAGGCTGCGGAGGACATCTGCCGTGATTGTGGTCCCCATTGCGAGTGGCCTGCATCCGCCGAGCCCAAGTGCATTGAGGGATTCCTTCCCGCAAACCCCGCAGGCGCTCGTCTGCGTGAAGTTCCGGTCCATTCGCTTCAGGTCGAACACAAGGCCCGCCCGAAGCGTCACAACGACGGTGTTCTGCCGGTCGTCCTCCGAGATCATCACATCGTCGCTGTGCCGGACATCGACGATGTCGTCGGGCCCTGCGACGATCCCTTCGCTGTAGAGGAAACCTGCCGCCAGTTCGAAGTCGTTGCCCGGCGTTCGCATGGTGATAGTGATGGGGCGGGCGCCGGACCCTGAAGAGATCCGCAGCTCAAGAGGGGCTTCAACGGCTATCGGGTCGGGATCGCGCGTCCAAGCACCATCGCGAAAACGGTCGACCGTGAGACTCAGCCGTGCCGGGTCCTGCTGCGCAACCATCCCGACGATTCTACACGGCCCCGCAGGGCCCGACCGGACCTGAACATTCGGGAGAGGCCGGGAAGGGCCAGCCGTAGTCGACGGCGATGTCGGCTCTCCCCTGAAGAGGCCATCGCCCGGAGGCAGGGCGCCGCCCTAAGATGGATGAACGGACACGGCTGCGTGCCTCGGCAGGCGTCGGTTCGATGCTGCTGACGGCGAGACCGTTGTCGGCACCAAGGGAGGGAAGACGGATGGGGACGCACCGAATACTGGTCGCTTTGGGCGCAGATGGATCGGTTTCAGGCGGGCTCGGCAGGGCGCCAAGAGTGGCGGTGTGCGAGGCCAGCGCGGACGCCGTCATTTCATGGGAAGAAACGTCCGTCGGATGGGACGCCACCCACGACACGGTCCCGCACGGAACGCAACACGGGACGATCCTGCGGTTCCTTGTGGACGGCCGCGTCGAAGCCGTGCTCGCGGGGCACGCCGGCGCTCCGATGCAGGAGCAGCTCAAGAAGCTCGGCGTCGTGTTCCTAGAATACGAGGGGGTCGCCGCTCAGACTGCTGCTACTCACGCCGCCGCCCTTCTTGATCGCCGGGCAGAAGGCGCCACCGGGGCCTGACCTGCGGTACAACATCCGACGATGCCTCAGCCCGCGGAGATTTCGTATCCGATCATGAAGAGCGCGGCTTCCAGGGCCCTGAGGCGTCGCCCCGCCGGGAGTTGGCCGAAGCAGTCCCGTGTACTCAACTCTCCAAGCAGCCATGCTGCCATGATGTTTGCCCGCGTGTGGATGCGAACGTTCGTGGTGAGTCTTGGAAAGACCAGGCTGCCAGACGATGGGTTCCGATTCTTCCGGGTTTCACCCCGAGCCGAGCCTTTCGCCACTCCCCACGGGAATCGCAGCTCTTTTGGGACTGTGGTGGCGCCCGCTTTCTGCAGGTATAGCCGGACGAGGTAGCCAATGGCCGCCCCAACTCGACCGTCGTAGATCGGGAAGTCGTCGAGGAGCAGGGCATAGAGCTTGGTGAAGCCCGCGTTCATCAGGCGAACATTCTCAATCTGGTCTGTGTCCGCGTACCGGGGGGCGAGTTGGTCCATCGCTCCCCGAAAGACAGAAATGGCACCCTCGCCCAGGGCAGCGAGCGTCGTCCCGTTGCGGGCGATGACGCCGCCCCACCGTAGAACATCGCTGCCTGCTGCGATGAAGGCGGTGGAATCACCGACATCCAGTGCCGTCCTTAGTCGTGTCGATAGCGCTTCCAGCGTGTGCTGGTTCGATTCGAAATCCCCATGCCAGTCGTATCTTCGGTATGCGTCGAAGATGGAGGTGCACGACCACTCGCTGAGTTGCTTTCGGTAGCGGTGGGTGAATGCTCCATCAGTGCACAGTCGCGGCGCTACCCATTCGATAAAGGAACGGACGTCAGGTGACGAAAGGTACTCAGCGAGGTCCACGTACCGATCCTAACGGAGATCGCGCTGAATCGACCCGACGGCGCTTTCCGCATCCTGCGGTTTGCGGGCAAACGCGACCGTGATGACCAGGGGCCGGACAACGTAGCCGCCAAAGTCGGCATCGATGAAGTCGGCCAGCTCCGCCAAGAATTCCTCCCGTCGGTCGGGCGCCATTTGCGCGGTGTCCGAATATAAACGGACCAGGTGCGCGAGGTCGAACTGACGCCGGCCCACCTCGTATACCCGCTCTTCGTTGAGGCTGGCCTTCGCGGCCGCGCGCCGATCGGGTCGATGCCGGGCCAGGACCGTCTCGGCCTCGACGCCCTGGCCGCCGAGGCGGACGATCTCGCCCGTCTCAAGGTCCCGGCCGTGCTGCTGTTCGGCCTGCCCGCGTCCAAGGACGAGCGGGGCAGCGGAGCCTGGGCGCGAGACGGAATTGTCCAGGACGCGATCCGGCGTCTGAAGGATGCCAACCCGGAGCTGCATGTCATCGGCGATGTGTGCCTCTGCGAGTACACCAGCCACGGC
>DATCGT010000435.1:0-4582 GCA_036508775.1 Tepidiformaceae bacterium
GGCCGTTGGCTGTTGGCCGTTGGCCGTTGGCCGTTGGCTGTTGGCCGTTGGCTGTTGGCCGTTGGCCGTTGGCCGTTGGCCGTTGGCCGTTGGCCGTTGGCGGCGTGCTGCTGCTGTCTATCGGGCCGGTTGCTTCGTCCATGTGGTTACGGACAGGCTAACAGCCAACAGCCAATAGCTATTAGCCCGGTCAGTCGCCGATCTCCAGGCCGACACGGACGTCTTCCTTGACGGCCGCGACCTTCACGAGGGAACGCATTGAGGTGGCGATGCGGCCACCCTTGCCGATGACCTTGCCCCAGTCACCTTCGGCGACGTCGAGGCGGATGATGACCCGGTCGCCCTCGTCGCGCTCCTGGACCACTACTTCTTCGGGGTGGTCGACAAGTGCCTTCGCGAGGTAGTCGATAAGGGTGACCATCATTGAGGCGGCCATAAGCTATTCGGCCTTCTTCTTTGCGGGGGCGCGGCGCTTCGGCTTTGCCTCGGGTTCGGCTTCGGCGGCCACAACGGCGGCGGCAACGGGAGCCGCCAGGATGCCGGCGCGGCGGAGCAGCTTCTCGGCAGCTTCAGAGGGCTGGGCGCCCTTGCTGATCCACTCAAGGGTCTTCGCGGCGTCGATGTTGACGGTGGGCGGGTCCGAGTGGGGATCAAAGGAGCCGAGGGTCTCAAGGAAGGCGCCATCGCGCTTCGCAGTCTTGTTCGCGACCACCATGCGGTAGGACGCGTGGTGCGTCTTGCCGATGCGGCGCAGTCGAATCCGGATCATGCACATCTCCTCGGCCCGCACGGGGCCGGACAGTTCATTCAGGTGTTGGAATCGTACCGCATCTGCCTTCATAACGGCGAATTCGGCGCTCTACCCCCTCGCCCGCCGCAGCGGGAGAGGGGCCGGGGGTGAGGGCCCCGCGTCATCCCGCCCTTCGCTCTGCCCCTGCATCGCGTAACCATCTATCCATGTTCATCCGAGCCGCGGCGCCACCAGCGATCACCGATACGCGTCGTCCCTTCCCTCACCCCTCATCCAACCCACGGTTCGAACCCACGGAAAAAATCGCAGGGGGGCAGCCCGCGGGCGGCGAGTGGGGCGGGGTGGCGTTGGCCGACGGAAGTATGGGAGTGACCGGGTGTCGGAGTGTGGGTCTCCGTTACTCCGTTACTCCGTTACCTCATCCCCGGCATCATCGGGAAGCGTCCGCTGCTGAGGCTCTTCGCCATCTTGCGGGCTTCGAAGAACTGCTTGAGCAGCATGTTTACCTGCGACGGGTCGGTGCCGCTGCCACGGGCGATGCGGCGGCGGCGCTTGCCGTCGATCTTCTCGGGGTGGCGGCGCTCCCACTTCGTCATGGAGAGGACGATGGCCTCGGCCTGGTTGAACATGCCGTCGTTGAGGTCGTCCAGGTTCATCTGGGCCTTGATGCGGCTGAAGCCGGGGATCATGCCCATGAGCTGGCCGAGCGGGCCCATGTTCCGCACCTTGCGGATCTGCTCGACGAAGTCCTGGAGGTCGAAGGAGCCCTTCTTCATCTTCTCGGCGAAGCGCTCGGAGTCTTCTTCGGTGATGGACTCTTTGGCCTTGTCGATGAGGCCGAGGATGTCGCCCATGCCCAGGATTCGCCCGGCGAGGCGGTCGGGGTAGAACTGCTCGATGGCGTCGGGCTTTTCGCCGATGCCGATGAACTTCACGGGGACGCCGGTGACCTGGCGGATGCTGAGGGCGGCGCCGCCGCGGGCATCGCCATCCATCTTGGTCAGGATGAGGCCGGTGATCCCGACCTTGTCGTGGAACTCCTTGGCGGCGTTGACGGCGTCCTGGCCGGCCATGGCGTCGGCGACGAAGAGGACTTCCTGTGGGTTGAGCAGCTTCCGGAGGCCGGTGACCTCGTCCATCATCACTTCGTCGATGTGGAGGCGGCCGGCGGTGTCGACGAGGACGTGGGTGACGTTCATCCCCTTCGCCTTTTCGAGGCCGTGGGCCGCGATGACCGCGGGCTTCACGGCGGTCCCTTCCTCGTAGAAGGGGACGTCGACCGACTTCGCCAGCGTGACAAGCTGGTCGATGGCGGCGGGGCGGTAGATGTCGCAGGCGATGACGAAGGGACGCTGACCCTGCTTCTTGAGCAGGGTGGCGAGCTTGATGACGTGGGTCGTCTTCCCGGAGCCCTGGAGGCCGACCAGCATGATGACGGTCGGGGGGCGAGATGCGGTGGCGAGCTGTGGGGCTTCGCCGCCGAGGATATCGATGAGCTCATGGCGGACGATGTCGATGACCTGCTGCGCCGGGGAGAGGCTGCGGAGCACCTGGGCGCCGAGCGCCTTCTCCTTGACGCGGGTGGTGAACTCGCGGACGACGCGGAAATTGACGTCGGCTTCGAGCATGGCCATACGGACTTCGCGGAGGGCCTGGTCGAGGTCTTCCTCCGTGACGGTGCCGTGGCTGCCGAATTTCCGGAAGGCGCCCTGCAGCTTGTCGGTCAGCGAATCGAACATGCGTTGAGTTTACGGTTGTGGCTCGTGAGCGGCGAGGACAAACGGCGTGACGGGTGACAGTCCGGTGGTCCGAGACCGGACAAAGGGTCGCAGTCAGGGAAAGCGGGCAGCGCGAACGCTGTCTATCGGCCGACAATGGGAATAGGACTCGTGGGAGCCGGAGCGAACATGCCCAACATCCAATTACTGCCAATGATCTGGCCGCCCGCGCTCGACGCGCTCGTCGCGCCCCGGAGTGACCAGGAAGCCGGTATCTACCCGGGTACAGTCATCGAGCTTCTCCGTGCGCTCCGCGAGGATGGCCTGAAGGTCGACTTCATCACCCCGCCGGAGGGGTTTGCGGCGAGCCGCGGCGGACAATACACGGCGCCGGCGCTGGTGTTCAGCCCGTCGAGCCTCGCGGGTGGGGTCGAGGTGGTGGCGCTCGCCATCCAGGAAGCGATCGGCGAGCCGAGGCTCACGCGGACGCGGATGGACGTCGCGGTGTATGTGCTGTTCGAGGGGGAGGCCACGCTCGTCTACGAAGGCGCGGGCCCGGCGTTCTCGGTGCTTCACGCGATGCGCGCCTCGGTGCAGGGGCCGCGACGGAACTGGCGGCGGCGATCGGCGTAGCCGTTGGCTGTTGGCTGTTGGCCGTTGGCTGTCAGTGTTACTGGATCGGGAGCTTCGACTGGTCGACCGCGTAGATAGCGTAGGGGCCGGAGCGGAAGACCTCGGTCAGCGCGGGTAGCTGCGCGAACTTCGCGAGGCCCTGCGGGGTGCCGTAGGCCTGCTCCATGGTGCCGACGACAACGAAGCTGACGTTGTACTCCCGCAGGTACTCGTCGGCGAACGGGACATCCGGGTCGGAGAAGAAGCGCTCCGTGTCCATGCGGCGCGCCCGGACGAGGCTTGAGTAGTCCCCGCGCTGCTGGATCTGATGCCAGTCCCAGCCGATGACGGCCGGAAGTCCTGTCGTCCATGTGATGCGCCCGGTCCAGTGATACAGCGGGCCGACGGCCTCGGCGACGACGGGGCTGCCTTTGACGTTGTCGCGGAGCCACTGGATGAGCGGGGAGTCATCGCCGAGGTGGATCGTGACATCGTCGGTTGGGGTGTCGGTAGTGCCGTGGTCGTCGCGATAGCTGGCGGTCGGAAGGTAGTCGAGGCCGTTCAGCGTGAGGGGAGTGGAGGCGAAGCGAGCGTCCTCCCGGGCGGGGGTGCCGAGGAAGATGAAGATGCTGGCGCCAGCGAGGAGCGCGACGATTGCCGCGGTGGCACCCCATGCCGTCGCCCGGCGACCCGGGAGCGGGTGGAGACGCCAGCCATCGGCTTCCCAGAGATAGCGGGCGACGTACCACGCGGCGAAAGCGCTTGCGAGCGCGAAGAGCTGCCACGCCTGGAGCAGGAACTTGAAGACGGTGTTCATGCGGACGAGGTCGTCCTTGAGGGTGACAACGTCGGTACCGGCGGCGATGCCGACGGCCAGCGCGAACATTGCCGTGGCGAGCAGCCTGCCTATGTCGGGGGAGGGTGCCCGGATGTCCAGCCAGAGCAGGTTCAGGAGGAAGATCTCCGCGACCACGCTCAGCACGACCACGGTCAGCCCGAAGCGGCCGGAGAGCAGGGTCAGTCCGGCGGTGAAGACGGCGAGACCGAGGAACTCCCAGGGCCCACCCACAATGCCGAGCACCGGGTTGCGAATCGGCCTGGCGCGACTCGCGATCTCCTCGTGGTAGCGGACCGCGAGGAAGAGCAAGCCGAGGGCGACGAAGACGCCGAAGTGGGTGAAGTAGTGCTGCGGCTTCGTGGTTTCGGGAGCGCGAACAACGCCGGTTCCAAAGGTTTCGAAGTGGCCGGTGAACGGCGAGAAGGCGACCAGCAGGATCCCGGCGGCGAGCGTGAGGTGCCCGACGGCGTTCCACCAGCGTTCCTGCCAGCGGCCCGGGGCGAGCAGCTGACCGAGGACGATTCCGACGGAGACCATGATGACGGCGGTCGGGAAGTCCCAGGTGTGGATCATGCGGACCAGCCCGAGCGCCGTCCCCAGGGCACCGGCCAGCGCCCATGACTGGGGGCGCATCGCCATCCGGGCAGAGGCCACGTAGGCGAT
>DATCGT010000436.1:0-5393 GCA_036508775.1 Tepidiformaceae bacterium
CCACGCCATTGGGGACAACCCAAGACACAGCGGGAAGGGTGCCGTCTTTCGCAGCTGTAAGGAATGTCGAGAGCGGCTGAATGTTACCGAGCTGTCCGTCCTGGTGAACGGTGTCGAACCACGGCAATGGGTTCCAGATGCCAGGCGTGCCCGCGTTCTGCCGCTTCGGCGTGCAGACCGTCGCTGAGTCGTCCTCGCAGTCAGGCTGAGTTCCGTCTGCGACGTAGTAGCCCCAGCTGACGTTCGACTTGTACATGAGATAGGTCAGGTCGGTCCATGGGTAATCCGGTCGGGGGACTGTCGTCAACTTGGGGTTCTGGGAGATCTGAAAGTCAGGCGGCAGGTCAGGCAGTTGAAGAGCGCTGACGCAGCTCGTGGGGTCGCCCGGGCGGCTGCATTTGGCCGACCACTCAGAGACCATGAAGAGGTGCTGCGGCAAGCTCCACGACGCATTTGGCTCGAACATCTTGTCCTGGAGTACGAACTGTTTGGCGTAAGTCCAGTAGTTCGGTATCTCACGAGCGTCGTGGTAACCCATCACGTCCGTGCCGGCCGCACTGGCGTTGCAGGAAGGATCGTTCGGGACAACGAGACAGGTCGCCGTCCGGCTCTGGATCTCCTGGGCGATGAAGCCGTCCATCTTTCCGCCGTTGATATCGGCCGTAGCGTTAGGTTGACCATGGGGCCCGCCGAAGCTCATATCGCTGGCATCGTGGTAGGGCTGAACACAGGTCTTCGTCGCGGCGTCCTGGACGCAGACGCTGGGCACCCCGTTCTGCATCGGTATGCCGTCGGCTCCTGGATAGGTGCCGAAGTAGGAGTCGAACGATCGGTTCTCCTGCATGATGACGACGACGTGCTTGATGTGCTGCTTAGCTTGAGACAGTTGAGAAGGCGGCTTCGAGCTGGAACAGCCAGCCACGGCGACTGCCAGCGCGAAGAGTAGCAGGGAGGGCAAACGACGAACGAGGCGCTTCACGACGCGGATAGTAACGGCGCGATGCCAGCCGGCATAGCGCTCTTCGAGTTCAGTGACGCTACTTAGGACGCACTACACTAGTTGGAGTTGGTGATGCTCCGGTCACTGAGCGTTTGCCCGACAAGGCTGAGCAACTGATCGGCCGCAAACGGCTTCTGAACGAACCACGTGTTTGGGGTCCGTGCTGCGAATTCGGCCGGGCCTTCTGCGCTGTATCCGCTGATCAGGATGACCGGCAGATCCGGCCAGCGTTCGGCGATCGTTCGTCGCAGTTCAATCCCCGATTCACCGGGCATCACGATGTCGCTAATGACGAGGGCGGGGTGCTCCTCGCTGAGCACGGTCCGCGCCTCTGTCGCGTTGGCAGCCTGCAGTACGGAGTAGCCCTGCGCGCCGAGCAGTCGCGCGAGCATCACGCGCACCGGGTCATCGTCATCGACCACGAGGATCAAAGCATCCACGGATGGCCGCTCCCTGGGTGCGTCCTGGGCACTCGCCGCACTCGTGATACAAACAGTTTACCCATCCCGGCCGCTCCAATTCGGTGCGGCGATCCGCAAATACGGGTTAGTCCGTACAGGTTAGTCCATAATTGTGCGCCTCCATATAGGGGATGCTCCCTCTATATTGTTCAAGTTCGCGCGTGGAAAGGCCGTCAGGCGAAGGCGGTCACCAGAAAGAGGTTCGGGTATTCCCTAATGGTAGGCACTGATTGAACGGGATAATGCTTCACGAATGTCAAGAGTGGTCTCGACGGAAGTTCTTGCGCGGGGCAGCACCTGGTTCCCGCAGCTCGTCCGCGCCGGCGGCGGCGACCGGATGGCGCTCTATGTCGTGCGGTCCGACGAGGGCTGGGAACTGCGGAGCGGAACTGGGCGGGGGATCATCTTCTCCAGCTATGCTGCCGCTACTGACCTTGCGCGAACCTGGGCGGAAGACGGGCATCCCGTTGTGGTGCCGTCGCAGAAGTCTGCAGGAAGACTCGCCCCCAGTCGTTAGGCCGTGCTTGTTGCTCCCGCTTCCCAACGTAGCCGGCGCCCCATCACAAGCCGGACCATGTCACGCCGCGAGCACCGGTCACACTCAGGCGCCTCCGTTCGAGAACTCCACTCCCCGCAAAGTCCGCATCGCGAGACCCACGGGGCGACCGGCGCATGCGACCTCGGCTCGGGACGCAAGATGATGTTGCCGTCGTGTCGGTCGGCAACGAGCGATGGGGCTAGCGAATCAGCGCCCCTGTAACTTTGGCGGTCCGGCGCCTATCGTCATGGCGATGCGGGTTGACCTGCCCGTACCAGAAGAGGTTCGCAGGCGCCTTCAAGTTTCGAGCTCAATTCCCGCGAGGCTGAGTTTCTGCGAGTGTCAATCGCTGACCGGCGGTGTATCGCGTGCGTACGATCCCGTGCTAACCGGCATACAGCTGAAAGTCGTAACTCCCGCCCGCGTGCACGTTGACGAAGCGGCAGGCTGCGCCGTCGCGACCGTGCACCACGTGCGGCGTTCCCGCGGGAATCGTCCAGCGCTCGCCGGGCTCCAGGCGAGGCGGAATTGCGGGCGGCTCCAGCTCCACCTCCACCGTGCCGACGACCGCGATGATCGTGTCGGCAACGAAGGTGTGCGTGTGCCACGGGATGGACTGGCCTGCCGCCAGGGACACGAGTTGCACGCGCAGCCCTTCGGCCATCGCCAGCACCTCACGGATGGGTTCGCCCGGCCCGCCACCTGTCATCTCACCGCTCCAGTCTCACACCGACCGAGGCATGCGCGTTACCCTTCGGCCATCTTCCCGAGCTTGCTGCTCGATCGCCCGCAGCCGACGCTCCTCTGCCCAGCGCGCCGTGATGTCCCCCGCGAGCGAGCGCTCCGAACACTACACCATCGCTGTGGCGGATGATGGCGAATGTCAGTTCAAGCTAGATCGTCCTTGCCGTTCTTGCGGAGCGATCACGGCGCCAGCGCCTCCACGATCATCACATGGTGTCGGACGACCGACCGGCGGTGCGCGGCGATCTCGTTCACCTCGGGTTCGAACAGCCTGGGTACATCTCGGGGCTCCTAGCCCACGCTCTCAAGATGAAGCTCGCCATGAACGCCAGACGGCCGCCTACAATGCCCTGCATGGCGACAGCCGAAGAACAGCGAATGCTGCCCGTCCCTTGGGGGCGAAGCCGACCATGGGGTTGACCGTGGTGACGCGGGGATCGTGTGTCAGGATCTCACGAAGATCTTCCGCGGCAGCCCTCCGGCCGCGCCAAACTGGGGCGGCGCGCGGACACCAAACGGTCCGCCAGCGACATCTCAAGCGCGCGGTCCCCGCGAGGAGCTCCGCGCCGTCGACTCAATGAACCTCGTGATTAGGCGGGGTGAGTTCTTCGGACTGCTCGGACCCAATGGCGCCGGCAAGTCGACGACCATAGGCATGCTGACGACACGGGTGATTCCAACCTCGGGTCACGCGTTTGTCGACGGCGTCGATGTGGTCCGGCAAGCAGCGCTCGCCCGGACCAGGTTGGCGTCAGTCACCCAGACGAACAGCCTCGACCGCAGCCTGACAGTCTTCGACAACCTCTACTTCCACGGCCGCTACTTCGGCCTTTCGCGCGCTGAATCCCGGCGGCGCGCCCAGATGTTCATCGAACGTTTCATGCTGCAGGACAAGGCACGGGTGATGGTGGAGACCCTCAGCGGCGGCCTCGCACAACGTGTCCAAATCGCCCGCGCGCTCCTCCACGACCCCGCCGTGCTGTTCCTTGATGAACCGACCGCCGGTCTCGATCCGCAAGCAAGACTCGCGCTCTGGGACCTGGTTCGCGACCTTCATCGGAGCGGACACACGATTCTTCTTACTACCCACGACATGGACGAAGCGGACGCGCTCTGCGAGCGGATTGCCGTGATCGATCACGGCAAACTGCTTGCACTCGACTCGCCGGGAGGCCTGAAGGCGTCGGTGGGAGCGGAGCGCATCGTCACGGTCACGCTCGGGCTGCCCGACGACGGAGCGGCACGTACCCGCATTGAGCAGATTGGCGGCGTCAACCGCGTCGAAGCCGACAGCCGCACGCTGCGCGTCTACGCGGACCTCGAGCTAGGGCTCGTGCCGGAAGTCGTCAGCGCGGTGATGAGCACAGGGAACGAACTCAGAGACCTTTCCGTGGCCGAACCGACGCTGGAAGCCGTCTATCTGACGTTGACCGGAAGGGAGTACCGCCCGTGACGGCGAGCGCGCACGCGGAGACAGCAGCCTCACGCCCCGCCGCACTGCGCTTGAGCGCCATGGCTCAGTTCCGCACAGCCCTGGCGCTGGTTTCGCGCGACGTGGCGGTGTTGCTTCACAACCCGTTCGCGTTCGTCATCCGCACCGCGATGCAACCGGCCCTGTTCTCGTTCGTGTTCGCATATGTCTTCCCGCGCATAGGGTTCGGGATCGGCGGCGGCGCACGGAGCGGCAGTTCCGGGTTTGGGAACGTACTGCTCCCAGGACTCATGGCCAGTACCCTGATGTTCCAGGGCATCCAGGCGGTCGCGCTCCCTCTGGTACAGGAGTTCTCGTTCAGCAAGGAGATCGAGGATCGGGTGATGGCACCGGTACCGACGTGGGCGGTCGCGGTGTCGAAGATCGTCAGCGGCGCTGTTCAAGGCTGCCTCGCCGCTGCGCTCGTGGTGCCGGCGGTCTGGATTGCCACCGGCCGCGCGATCAATCCCGACTGGAGCCATCCGCTCACTTTGAGCTCGATCGTAATCCTGGGGGCCCTTGCAGGCGCGTCTTTGGGGCTACTGATGGGGACGATTGTGAGCCCGAAGTCCATAAACCTGCTCTTCGCTCTGCTTATTCTCCCGCTGACGCTGCTCGGTTGCGTGTACTACCCATGGTCGGCGCTCCACCCGCTCCGCTGGCTCCAGATCGCCGTGCTCTTCAACCCGGTCGTGTACATGAGCGAAGGGCTCCGCGCTTCGCTTGCGCCGCAGTTCGGCCATATCAGCCTCTGGGCCGTCTATGGGCTCCTAATCGGCGGCCTGATCGTTATGACGATCGCTGGGGAGCAAATGTTCAAAAGACGCGTAATCAGCTAGCGCTCGGTTGACACGGCGAGAGACCTCTCCCACCGGGACGCGGTGTACTATCGCACTGTGGCCGGCACCGGCTGGAAAACCCAGGAGCGTTCTTGAATGTCCTCAAACGATTCCACTGGTCCGATCGTCGTTCCCTTGGATGGCCGCCTCGATCTCCTTGAGCGGCTCGCGGAACTGCGCAAGAGCGGCACCTTGACGGAGGCAGAGTTCCTTGAGGAAAAGCGACGTGTCCTCGCGGGCGATCAGGACATCCGGTGAAGACGCCTGAGGTCTTCGTTTGGTGGCCATAACACCACTACCGTGGCTTCGTTAAGCGTGAACAGCACTGCTTGGTCCGCCG
>DATCGT010000437.1:0-15196 GCA_036508775.1 Tepidiformaceae bacterium
GAGGAGAGGATGGGACTGGTCTTTCTCTATCGTGAAGGTGGTCAGTGGTGGGTGCGCCGGAGGGCACAGGGAAGCGCAGTTACGGTCGAACCCGCGGGCGTCCCCGCCGAATGGTCCGCATCAGAGGCCCACGGCATCGTCCAGGGCCGATCCTTCAATGACAAGGTGGTCGTCGAGTCGGCCCATGACACTTCGGGAATCGTCCCCGACAGTGACCGCTTTGTAGGCTAAAGTCCGCCCCGCTCTCGGCGGCTCAGGCGGCTGCGGTTGCCCGCGGCGCGATGCTGCGTGACCGGCGCCAGGCTTCCCACGCGTTCCCGACCAGCAGCCCGGCAGGCAGGTAGTAGACGACGCCCAGGAACATGAACACCGCGTAGCAGGCGGTCGCGACGATCACGGCGAAGAGGACCTGGTCGCGGTACTTGATCGGGCAGGTTGGCGGGTCGTCGACCATGAAGAAGGCGAAGAAGAGCACGGCCTGGACATCGGGCGTCCGGAAAATCTCGGCGACCCTGCCCGGATCGCCGAAGAGGCTCGCGATCGTGAACATGCCGAAATAGCAGCCGAGGAACATGAGGATGAGCGGGAGCTTGTTGATGCGGTCTCCGATGAAGAGGCCCGCGGCGACAAGGACGAGAACCGCGACGATCCCGAGAGTTGGGAGTGCGCCCCACCAACTCTGACCGCCCGCAAAGATGATCGAGGCGACCACGATCCCGACCGCTGCCGGGTTAAAGACATTCGCGAGGCGAGTCCGGAAGAGGTGCTTGCTGACGATCGCAAGGATCGACGTGAAGATCGGGACGTAGAACGGTTCGATGGGGCTGAGGACCATGGCGATGATCAGGCCCGTGAGCAGGGCGCCGCTCGGAAAACTCCACGTTCCGCGCATGGCCCAGACGATGGCGACATCGACAATCACGGCGGCCAAAGTTGCCCCAGCGATGCCCGGGGCAACCGCGCTGGCACCTGCCACCGGCACGGCGATGGCCATGAGCGCGGCGAAGACGATAACCAGGAGCCCCTTCGGCGTCCGGAAGAACTTCCGCGCGAAACGGAACGACACCGGCATGGCGATCGCTTCCATCATTGCGGCAGCCTCACTGGATTCTGAGTGGAGTGCAACGCTTCTGGCTGCGGGGTCATGTGGCCTTGCTCAGGGCGCTGGTGACTGCCTGCTTGTAGGCAGTCGAACTGTCCGTGGCACCGGAAATGAGATTCACCGGCGGACCCTGCCGTGAGACGACCTGGCTCGCGAGCGAAGTGATGTACGAGCACGGGTAGCGCGTCTGGCAGCGGCTAACGTTGGCGGAGACTATCTTGCCGCCCTGTACGACGACCGAAACGTCGACGCCGCCGTGGCGACTGGTGCCCGAACCGGTGTACGTGCCGTCTTTATACGTCCCGGTCTTCGGGGCCGGGGTCGCGGTCGCCGTTGGGTGCGCCGTCGGCTGGGCGCCCGAAGTGGACTGGGCCGGCGTTGTGGCGCCGGCGGTCGCGGTGGCCCCCGGCACTACCGCGGCAACCCGCGGCAACGGCCCTGCGACGGTAGGCATAGCGGCGGTAGAAGTGTCCTGGCCCGATACCTGTGCACTGGCCTCCTGGGTGCGGGCATATCCGAGGGCGTAGACGCTCAGGATGGCTCCCGAACTGAGGGCAACGAGCCCTGTCGTAATGCGGTGGGACGAAGTCTTCTTCTTCTGTGGGGCGGGAGGCTTCGCCGCGGGGCGCTGCGGAGCCAGCGGTGGTTGGCGCCGGTTTGCGGGGCCCTGCCGGTATTGCGACATGGGGTTAACTCCTGCGGAAGGTGTGCGCGCCTGGCCGCGCACTGCACAGTCCCAACAATACGACTCGCACAATGGGCCGCAGATTTGACGATTCTTTGAATTCTCTCATGAGAGCCCCGCGTTTCAGCCATATTAGTAGTCTCACGAGGCGCAGGCAGCCAGTAGAGGGGTGTCTGCCGGGAAGTTGTTACAACTTCGCAATAGGAATTGTCAGGGCTTACCCGGCTTTTGAGCGCCCGGCGGTAAAGCCCTATTGAATGCCCCGTAGAAGCGATCCGATCCTTGGTTCGCGGGCCATTAACTAATCCGGCCGCGGAGAGTATGCAGTGCAACCTATTCAATCGATTTCCGCTGGCTTGATTGGGGGCTCGGCGCGGACGACCGGGGCGACGACGAGCTTCTCGGCCATGCCCTCGGGCGTCGACAGTCGGTCGTTCAGCAGTCCTCTCGGTCAGCGCTGGCTGGCAGCGATTTCGCAGGCCACCGGGCTCAGCCCGGCGGCCGTCCAGGGACAGCTCAGTGCTGGCGGCGACGTGAAAGACATCCTCCAGTCAAAGGGCGTGACCCTCGCTGAGGTGAAACAGGCGCTCCGTGCCCAGGCGGGGAAGATCCAGCACAGTGGTCGCCACGGTCATGGGGGAGCGACGCAGGATGCAGAGGCGGCCTTCACGAGTGCGGTGGCGTCGACGCTGGGAATGAACGTTCCGGACCTTCAGCAGCAGCTGGCGAACGGCGTCGGCCTCGACCAGCTGGCTGCTCAGCAGGGGATCTCGCAGGACGCACTGAACCAGTCGCTGCGCCAGACCTTCCAGGAATTGACCGGCTACACTTCACAGGGCACCCCGGAGACTGCAGCGGCGAGTACCGGACAGGTTGACGAGGCTGCGTGAACTGGCGGGCAGAGCCATCGGTCTGAGTCGCCCACCGGAGACGGGGGTTGCGGCTCAGACTGCGGGAGGCGACATGGCCGAAAGCTGTACGGCGACCGCCGTCTTTATGGACACGCTGGTCTCGATCGAGGTCGTCCATTCGGCCGTCAGCGACGATTGCTCAGAGGCAGTCGAGCGGGCGTTCGAATGGTTCCGCGAGGTCGAGCAGCGGTGCAGCCGGTTCGACCAGGTGAGTGAACTGGTGCGGCTTTCTCGCCATGTGGGTGAGACCGTTGAGGTCAGCACGCTGCTCTACCGTGCGATCGAATTCGCCGTTGCGGTCGCGGCTGCCAGCGGGGGCGCGTTCGATCCGACCATTGGGAGGCGGCTGGAGGCGGCGGGTTTCAACGAGAGTTACCTCACGGGGGAACGCACGGACTCGGGGATCGATCCGAAAGTGTCCACAACCTACCGCGACGTGATCCTTGACCCGGCTCGAAGGACGGTCACCCTGCGCAGGCCGGTACTGCTCGATCTCGGCGCGGTCGCGAAAGGCCTTGCCATCGACCTTGCGGCGCAGGAACTGCAGCCGTTCGGCAACTTCGCGATCGATGCCGGCGGGGACCTGTTCGTGCGGGGTATGAACCCGGCGGGTGAGCCGTGGGTGGTCGGTGTGCGGCATCCTCGCGAGGACGATGCGGTGTTCGAGACGCTCTACCTCACCGATGTCGCAGTCTGCACATCGGGCGACTACGAGCGCCGGCGACGGGACGGGGAACCAGGGCATCACATTCTTGAGCCGCTGAGCGGACAGTCGGCGGACAAGGCGATCAGCGTCACGGTCGTGGCGCCGACCGCGATGGCGGCAGACGCCCTCGCGACAGCCGCTTTCGTCCTCGGCCCGGCCGAGGGAATGGCACTCCTCGAAAAGGAAGGCGTCGAAGGGCTGATCGTCTCGTCTTCGCTGGAACGCTTTGACACGCCCGGCCTGGCTCGCTACCTGGCGCGCTGAGCCACTTCCGCGGGTTAGTCCGCCTTTGGAGCGCGGGTTGTTCCGGTGAGGAGGGCCCTCATCCGCGGTTCCTTGCGGGCAGCCTGGATCACGCTGAAGGCGAAGCCGGCGAGCCCCAGCCATCCGAGCGCCCCGGCGACGGCCGCGATCTGAAGGCGGAGGGTTCCATCCATGTGACCCAGGAGCAGAGCTGCGACAACGCGCAGCACCGCGGCACAAAGCAGCGGCCACCACGTCAGATAGTCGCGAATGCCGCCCGCGCGGGCTTCTGCTCGTTCGAGGGCGAAGACCGGCGCAACCAGCTGGGCCATGCCGACGATCAGCAGCGTTATCACCCCGACGCCGAAGGCATGGCGTGCCGCATCCCGCAGTGCGAAGAGTTCATAGTTGCCTGTCAGCGCACTCGCGATCCCCGACGCGGCCAGGAGCACGCCGGAAATCACCGCGAACCAGTTGGCGGCGATCACGTACCGTGCCGCCGCGCGTGCGCGTGGCCTCAGACGATGAGCCTGGCCCCAGAGGGACCCGGCCAGGGGTGCGAGCCAGGCGAGTGCCAGCCCGCACAGCGCGAGGCCGAAGCCCAGTGCTCGGTCCCGCTGGGCTTCGAGCACTGGGAGCGTCGAGGTGAGAATCGCGAGCACTCCGATGTTGAGGAGCAGCCCTGGCACGATTGCGCGGCGGACCGAAGGTGTCTTGCGGCCGAAGAAGATCGGGACGCTGCGGCTCTGGATGCCCCAGATGAAATTGGCTACCACGCCGAACATCACGATCCAGGTCATCGCGTCGTCGAGGCGGGCGGGGATGAAGATACCGTTGGAGGCGCCTTCGATGCTGGCGATGGTGGTGAGAACGCCCCACACGAGCCACCAGCAGGCCCCGGCTGAGGCGAAGTAGCGCCACGGCTCCCTGTGCTTCCCGGCGCGCGAGAGGGTCAGCAGGAGCGTGCATCCAACCCCGAGCATGGCGAAGGCGGAGGCGCACCCGGTGACGATGAAGACGCCCTGTGCGAGGCGCCCGGCGAGGAAGGTCTGGGCGACGGTCCTTCCCGCGGTGCCGAAAAAGAGTACCAGGGAAATCGGGAGGGTGAGCCTGGTGGGCAGCGGCTTCCGGCCGGCGAAACGGGGCATCATCCGTAGGCCCATACCCGCGACGAAGAGGCCCGCCCAGCCCTGGAGCTGCGCCCAGCCGTGAGCCTGTGTCAGGCGCGGCACGGTCTCGGTCCAGGGGAGCGTGCCGGCTGCCGAAAGGGGCAGGAGGACCGCGAGCAGGAAGCCCGCGGCGAGGGCCGTGAACAGTGCGCCCGCGATATAGATGAGGTACGAGCGATCCTCGACGGCTCTGACCATGCCGGCATGCTGAGAGAGCGGAGGTTCGAGCTGAATGTCGTCGCGCCCGGGTGTGCTACGTCGGTCCATGGGGATCCTTCGGCATAGACTCTGGAGCCAGGCCGCCGACAGCGGCCTGGCTGCTGGCGGCCTGTGAAGACCACAGATCGCCAATGTGGGCGGGCATTATTGGCCTAACGTGTGAATAGCTCAACAAATCCATTGACCAAATGGGCTAATGTTTGTAGAGATTAGCTTTCACTGTGACAGGATGGCGACTTTCCGAAGGGTTCCCGGCCAGTAGTTCGCTGAGATGGTGCCAGATGTGAAGTGTGTGGGGACGGGGGTTTAGCCAGGATGCGGTTGCTGAAGTTTCGATCGGGACACGTACTCTCCTGCAGGAGCCTGAGTGCCACAAGCGCGCTGCTCATGGTGGTGGGAGGGACTCTTTGAACGCTATTCAATCGTTTAGCCGGACCCGTCAACTACTACTGCTGGGCATCAAGCGGCGGGGCTCGGCCAGCGTTGTTGAGCTGGCCGGCGACACGTATCTGAGTTCAGCGGCGGCTCGACGCCACCTCGGCGACCTTGCGCGCGATGGTTACCTGTCCATCACCCGAAAGGTCGAGGGGCCCGGTCGGCCCCGGTGTTTCTATTCGCTGACTGGCAAGGGCGAGTCCGTCTTTGCCAAGAACTACAAATGGGTGGCGGACGCCGCCCTGCTGGCGGTGAAGGAAGAAGGACCTGGCTTTTCTTCGAAGATCCTGCGGCGAATGGCGGAGATGAACGTGGCTTCCGGGAGTCCCCGTTTTGCCGGGAAGCCGGACCTTGATCGGGTATGCGAACTCGAACGCATCCTGACCGAGCAGGGATTTTTCCCTGTGCTGAACAAGATGCCCGATGGGGCGTTTGAACTCTTGATTCTGAATTGTCCGATGGATGGGCTCCTGACCAACCATCCCGAACTGTGCCAGATGGAGTTGTCGTGCTTCGAGAGGGCGTTCGAGAAGGCAAGCGTGACGCAGTCCTGTTCCCGGCGCAGGGGCGATCCATGCTGCGAATATCTCATCCGAGTCGAGTCGGCCGTTTAGCCGAACGCGCCGGGCCACAGGAGCACAAAGAGCCCCCCCGCAATGAGGTACGGCCCATAGGCGATCGCCTGGCCACGGCCAGAACGGATCAGTGCAACCAGTGCGGCAACTCCTCCGAGCGCGGTGCCGAGAAGCAGAGCGCGAATGCTCAGGGGCCAGCCCAGCAGCACACCAAGAAAGACGATGAGCTTCATGTCCCCGATTCCAAAGGCCGCTCCAGGGTTTCGTCCGCCGCTGGCCAGCAGGCTAAGCGCAATCAGCCCGATGCTGATTCCCACCCCGACCGCGCCGCCCACCAGGGCGTCGACGATTGAGCGATCGGGCCAGGCCCAGGCGAATGCGAGTGCGGCGGCTATTAGAGGGTAAGTCACACGGTTTGGAAGGACATGGCGCTTAAAGTCGGTCCCCGCGAGCGTCACGAGTGCGATTGCGAACACCGCTGAGAGGATGCCGGGACCGAGATCATGGTGGCCGGTCCTGAGGCTCAATGCGGCCACCACGCCTGCCGTCAGTGCCAGGGCGATTGCTCCCGGCAGAGGCCAGGCGGACTCTTCGCCCCGGGGGTCAACGACCTGCGGATGGTGCGCCAGCCACCACCCCGCAAGGGCGCCCGCCATGCCGCCAAGTGCCGCGATTACTATGTTCATACGGTCACTCGCGGCCGGCACCTCCCGGTCGCGGTCGCGAGTGGCAGTATAGCCGGTGGGTGAAATGTCAGATGCTGGCGCGGGTCCCGCCGAGTGGGAGGTCAGATTCAGCTCGAGGTCCGCGGTCGGCTATCAACAGGCAGGATGCGGGTCAGCGCGTTCTTGTCCGGACCTTCAGGTGGGGTGCGGAGGGGCCCTCCCGGTTGCATTTTGTTTCCGACATTGATTCAATACCAGAATGGCGGGGAACTGAAAGGATCGGCCGGTATGGCTGTCCAGACACCCGGTCGAACGTGCGAATGACAGGCGTCCCGGATCCGGGACCGTCGCACCGGCGTCGCGGGCGTGCGGTTGCGCCTGTGGTGCATCGCATCAAGGTTCTCCTGGCTGACGACCATGCCCTCTTTCGCCAGGCTCTGACGAGCCTGATTGCCGCTGAGGATGGCATCGACGTTGTCGGCGACGTGGAAAACGGCAGAGAAGCTGTGCGAGCCGTTGGCGAGGTCAATCCAGACATTGTCCTCATGGATGCCGCAATGCCGGGCCTCAATGGGCTTGAGGCGACCCGCCTCATCCGGCGCGCTGCCCCGGTAACCAGGGTGATTATGCTTACGGGCTTCGTGGATGAGGAATCGCTGGTGGAGGCCCTCCGGGCCGGTGCTTCGGGCTATGTCCTGAAGAACGCCGACCTGTCAGAGCTAGTCGTGGCCATACGTGCCGTGAATCGTGGTGAGACCTACCTGGCTCGGGCCGTGAGCGCCTCATTCAACGTGGCTGAAGCGCTCTATCGGTCGCGATCTGACGACCAGGGAACCGCTGGGAATGGACTCACTTCCCGCGAACGGGAGGTTCTGCAACTTGTTGCGGAGGGGTACACCAACCAGGGCATCGCGCACGAACTCTGCGTCACCGTAAAGACCGTCGAAGCCCACCGTTCGCATCTGATGACGAAGCTGCATGCGCGGAACCGTACCGATTTGATCAGGTACGCGATTCGAAAGGGAATCGTCCGCCTCGAGAGCGTTGAGGAAGCTGAACGACTCATCGCCGGGATTACCGACGAGGGGTAGCGGCGCGCTCAGCAGCCCCAGGGATCAGCGCGGCGCATCGGCCACCGCGGACGCGGATGGTAGATCGACACCTGTTCGCTCGCGGCGGGAGTGTGTCTCGGCCTCGTGAGCCTGGCGGTGCGGGTGGTGGGCGAGTTCTCATTCTATGTCGCGGTGGCGCCGTCGCTCGGCCTCATCTTGACCGCGCTCGGGCTTGGTTCCGCGGGCAAAGCCCGGAGGGCCGTCTCACGTTTCGGGTCGGGGTGAGGCGCTGATACCAGTCAGCCGAACTTGCCGCCGCGTCGAAATGCCGTAGCCTGCAGCCAGTGAAAAGCCTCGGGAGCCGCGCGGGCATTGCGAGGAAGGTGCGAGAGGTGGGCAATGGCGATCACTGCACTGGATGTCACGACCGGAGAAGTCCTGGCGCTGGATCTCCAACTCGGGACGCACTGGTGGCAGAGGCTCAGGGGGCTCATGTTCCGGCGGTCTCTTCGCGATGGCGAAGGGCTGTGGATTGCCCCCTGCTCGTCAATCCACATGATGTTCGTACCATTTCCGCTCGATGCGGTGTTCCTCGACAGGGAACTCCGGGTCGTGAAGGTTGCGAGGAGCGTGCGCCCGTGGATCGGGCTGGCAGTCGGGGGCCACGGCTCCCACGGCGTTATTGAGGTGGCCTCGGGCGCAGCTGCCAGCGTGCTGCCGGGGCACCAGGTCGAGTTTCGGGAAGGCTGAAGCTCAGCTGCGTCTACGACAACGCGCCAAGCCGGCGCTGCTTTGAGAACAAAGGGTTCCAACTTTTCGATATGCGCGCCAGGGCGCCCGGCGCCAGGTCAGCTGCGACCCCTTACTTCATGCTCGCTCGCTTACCCGGGCTCCCAATCGTTCCTGCTACGGTGTCAGTATGACCAGCGGCCCGATGCCCCCGCGCCCGGTCCTTCGCGGCGTCTCCCACCTCGTCGCGGCGATCATCGCCCCGTTCGCGCTGATCGTCCTGCTTTCCATCGCGGCATCGCCACGGGCCTACGTCGGAGCATCCGTCTTCGGGGCGGGGCTCATCCTCTTGTTCGGCACGAGCGCGTCCTACCACCTGCTGCCCTGGCCGTCCGCGAAGGCTCTCCTGAAGCGGGCCGACCACGCCACGATCTTCGTGTTCATCGCGGCAACCTACACGCCCTTCTGTCTGATGGTGTTCGGCGATTCGTGGGGCATCCCCTTGCTGGTCGCCGTCTGGTCCGCGGCTGCACTGGGGGTGGTGTTGAAGGTTGCATGGCCGGAGGCGCCCCGCTGGCTGGGTGTCGGGCTCTACCTGGGGGTGGGGTGGCTGGCGGTCGTCGCCGGGTGGCCGCTCGCGCATCGCGCGCCCGGACTGTTGTTGGGGCTGGTAGCCGCTGGTCTCCTCTTCTCGCTCGGAAGCGTTGTCTATGCACTTCGGCGACCGGACCCGTTCCCACGCGTCTTCGGGTACCACGAGATCTTCCATTTGCTCGTGATCGCCGGCGTGGCCATCAACTACGGCCTAATCGCCGGGGACGTGCTCCGGCGCTAGCGTTTGCGGCGCGGCACAGGCCTGTAGGCGTTCAGGCCGAGGATCACGCCCGTGTCGCCGATCTCCTGGTTGCCGTGGGTGCTGGCGACGATCCGGGTCTTCTTCGATGCGCTTAGTCCCTCATCGTTGTCGAGAGGGAAGCTGATATGAACGATGCCGTCTCGAACCTCGATGGTGATCGCCAACTGAGTGCCTCCCTGCCATTGTCCGACCTCGACACGAGACCACAGAACAACGGTCCAGCCAAACGGGGTGATGAGACTGTCCTCGCCCACGTACACTGGGGCCTGGCACCAGACGCGGCGGGGTGGTTTCGACTGACCCATCCACTACCGCTACCGCGCAATCGGGTTCGATCGGACAGCACATGAACTACGACGTCATCGTCGTCGGCGCGGGGGCGGCCGGGCTGATGTGCGCCATCGAAGCCGGGCGCCGCGGCCGCTCGGTGCTGGTGCTCGAACACAACGACCAGGTCGGCAGGAAGATCCTGATCTCCGGCGGCGGCCGCTGTAACTTCACCAACATCGAAGTTGGGCCGGGGAACTACTTCTCGCAGAACCCGGACTTCTGCAGGTCGGCACTGGCCGCTTACACCCCGTCCCAGTTCATCGCGCTGGTTGAAGAGCACAAGATCCCGTATCACGAAAAGAAGCTCGGGCAGCTCTTCTGCGACGGGAGCTCTCGCGAGATCGTCGAGATGCTGGAAGGTGAGTGCGCGTCGGCCGGCGTTCAGATCCGCACCAGCTGCGAAGTCGCTTCGGTTGCGAAGTCCGACGGCTTTCGCCTCGAAACGAACCTGGGCGTGTTCGAATCGCAGTCGCTCGTCGTCGCAACCGGGGGGCTCTCGATCCCCCAGATTGGTGCCACCGGCTTCGGCTACGCCGTCGCCAGGCAGTTCGGGATGAAGAGGGTAGCCCTCCGCCCGGGGCTCGTCCCTCTGACTTTCGCAAAGGCCGAACAGGCGCAGTTTGAAGCGTTGAGCGGCATTGGCATTGAGGCGACCGTGTCCTGCGGCGGTAGTGCGTTCACGGACGATGTCCTCTTCACCCACCGGGGACTCAGCGGGCCCGCAATCCTCCAGGTGTCGAACGCCTGGCGCGAAGGCGAAGCCATAACCGTGGACCTCTTTCCACGCGCTTCGCTGCGGGAGATCCTGGGCGCGGGGCAACGTCACCCACGAGAGCTGGCCACCGTGCTGAGTGACTACGCACCGAGACGGTTCGCCCAGGCGTGGTGCGCGGCCTATTCCCCCTCGTTGCCGATGAACCGCTATTCCAACCGGCAAATCGAGGAGATCGCACTGCGCCTGCACGCCTGGGAATTGCGCCCGGCCGCGACTGCGGGCTTCGGCAAGGCCGAGGTCACGCTCGGCGGCGTGGATACGAAGGGCCTGCAATCGAAAACGATGGAGGCCCGGGACGTCCCCGGGCTCTTCTTCATTGGCGAAGTGGTGGATGTGACGGGCTGGCTTGGTGGTTACAACTTCCAGTGGGCTTGGGCGTCCGGTTATGCGGCCGGCCAGGTCGCCTGAGTCCCGGCGTCCTCGTCGATTCAGAAGCGCAGCTAGGCCAGTCCTTCCGTCGTCTTCGGGTTGGACCGCAATCGCTCGGACCGAACATATCGCTGCTTCTGCGTCCAAGCCCAGGGCTCGGGATGCGTGATCGGAGTTTCCATGCGGAGCGTCTCGGGCGCGTCAGGGGCGGAGAGGAGGAAGATCTGCCACTGCCCGCCTTGCTTGGTGAACACATCGTTCAACATTTCAGCGACCACTGTCCCGAATAATCGATCTTCGGGGTCGGCTGATCCGACGAGGAGCGCCTGTCCCGTTGGGGTCACATCGACGACCGCCCTTCAGGTAAGAATCTGCGGAATTAGAGGGTGGATCGTCTTTCGGCCATAGAAGCCCAAGACTGCAGCCCTTCTTGGAAGCTCCGGCCGACTTGGCAGTGGTAGTCACCGGAACGCAGGTAGAAGTCGTACGCCGTCTTGGCTGCCACGATAACCACGTCATTAGGAGCCGTTGCTGCGGCGGCTCTTCCTCCACGGGTCGAATGAGTCCGCATGTCACGCCATTCCTCTCTGCTCGGAAGCCTAGAGGAGCGCCCAGGACGCGGCCAGGTCGGCGATCTCATCGGGTGGCAGGCAGAGCAGGTCGCGGAGGACCATTTCGGTGTGCTGGCCCAGCAGGGGGGCAGGCCGGTGGAGCATGACCGGCTTCGCGGAAAAGCGGGTCGCGTGTCCGTCGTACGGCGTAGGCCCCATCTCCGGGTGGTCGAGGGTGACGAAGAAGCCTCGCTCGCGAAGCTGGGGGTCGCGGTAGAGGTCCGTGGGGCGCTGGACGACAGCGGCGGGGACCCCGGCGGCCACCAGGAGTGCCTCCAGTTCCCAGGGGTCCATGGTTTTCGTCCACCGGGCGATCGCGAGGTTGATCCGCGACCGGACCGAGTGGCGGCCTTTGTAGGATCCGAACCGGGGCGCTCCGAAATCGTCGAGGGGCGCGACCGCACACAGAGCGCCCCACTGGGCTTCGTTCTCGACCGCAATTGCGATGTACCGTTCCGTGCCCGCTACCGGGTAAACGCCGTGCGGACAGGCTGTTAGCGAGTCCATCCCGGCCGCCGCCGCGGTCACTCCGTTCACGATTTCGTCGAGGATGAGTGGTTCGATGAAGTGCGTCGAGGCTTCGACCTGCGACACATCGACATGCTGGCCGAGCCCGCTCGACCGCCGTTCGAAGATCGCGGCGGCGAGGGCGGCCACGGTGAAACGGGGCGCGACCACATCGCTGTACGGCCCGGACGGCCCGCAGGGAACCCGGTCTGGCCAGCCGGTGATGTGATGAATCCCGGCGATCGCGGCCGCGTGGCTCCCGAAGCCCGCGTAGCTCGCGTAGACACCCGTCTGCCCCATGATGCAGGTACTCAGCATGATCAGCTCGGGCCGCCCGACGCTGATCGTCTCGTAGTCGAGGCCGAGGCGAGCCATCGTCCCAGGCGTGAAGCTCTCTACGACGACGTCCGCCCAGTCGATGAGCTTTCTCGCGACTGCCAGCCCCTCGGGACTCGTCATGTTGAGCGTGAGGCTGAGCTTCGAAGTGTTCAGGTTGGCGAACCACTGGCTGCGATTGAGCCCGGGAAGGTCGTCTTTGAACGGGGATGAACCGCGGAGGATGTCGATTCGCGTCTCCGACTCGACTTTTACGACTGTAGCGCCGTGGTCGGCAAATGCCTTTGTCGTGATCGGTCCAACGCCCACCCAGCTGAAGTCGGCGATCTTGAGGCCCGCGAATGCTTCTCCGAGGCGTGGCCCGGAGGCGGTGGCGAGGCTGACCGGCCGGGGCTCCCTGCGGACCAGCTCCTGGTCTTCGCCCGGCTGCGGGGCGGGGCGGTCCATCGTCATCGGAGTGCGCGAGAACCGGGCGGCAGGCCCGGGGTGGATGCGGTCACCCACCTGCTTCCAGTACCCGCGACTCGCCAGCTGACGGTCCTGCACGATATCGCGTGTGGTGTTTACGGGAGCCAGCCGGACGTCCTGCTGCACGGCGGCTTCCATCAGTTGGGCCCTGGTGTATGAACGCGGGTCAACGCCGCGGCCGAACTGGACACGTCCGAGCATGTAGCCGTCGGCGCAGGCGAACAGCTGATTCCCGCGCATCCAGCCGGCCTCGGCGCGGTCATCGCCGGCGCCCCAGGGGTCGCCGCCGGTGTTCGGCGGATAACCCGTTGCGTCCATGAGGCTCCAGATCATCGCTTCCTGCATCGAGAGGTCGAGGTGCTGGCCAAGCCCCGATATCGCCCGTTCGTTGAGTGCGATGACGACGTCCGTGGCAGCCTGCGCGCCGGCGTGAAAGGCTGCCTGCGGGTAGCCGATGGGGAGCGGTGGCCGGTCGTGGTCCCCCTGCAGGGAGAGCCGGCCCGATGCAGCCTCGATCGTGAGGTCGGTTGCCGGCCATTCGGCTTTCGGTCCGTGCTGCCCGAATGGGGTGATCGACGCGTAAACCAAGCCGGGATTGACCGCCGACAGCGCCGCGTAGCCCAGCCCCCGCTGATCCAGGAATCCGGGAGTGTAAGACTCCACGAGCACATCGGTGGAGCGGACCATGTCGATGACGGAGGAGCGGTCGCCCGGGTCGTCGAGGTCGAGCACGACGCTTCGCTTGCCGAGACCGAGGGCTGCCCAGTACAGCGACTGGCTGGTCGAGGGCCCGCCGGAGTGGTCGAACGGCGCCCTGTCCCGGGCATCGCAGCCCCCGGGAGGTTCGACCTTGATGACCTCAGCGCCGAGGTCGGCCAGCAGGCGCCCGGCGAGTTCCCCGTGCGGGGTGGCGAGATCGAGGACGCGAATGCCTGATAGTGGACTCAAGGGATCCTGATTATGGCCCTCCGAGGGATCGGTCGCAGCCCGTGCGGAATGTCGCCTTTATCGACGGCTCATCTGATGCCCGCGAGCGTCGCGAAGCCCGTTGCGTTCGTCTCATCCCGGGCCGACCGGTCTCCACTGCGGCGACCGGTTCCGCGTGGAACTGACATCACGAACACGCCGTCGTGTACGCTGCACCGGCACCCATGCCCGGTCCGATTGCCTCGCCCGATTCCTGCAGGAGCTTGCGACAGTCGCTGGTCGCTCGCGGCCGGGACCAGCTGCACCATGTTTGGAGCGCACGCGTACTCATCGCGCTAATCGTGACGTGTATGGCTCTTCTCGCCGTGCGCGTCGATTTCCGGACGACCGATAGCGCTGCTTTTGCTGCCCCCGGCTGGGACCGGCACCTCTACCTGGCAATGTCGGACGGGAACCCGTTTGCCTTCCACCTCGCCCCGTACTGCTGGAGGGTCCTGGTTCCTTCGCTCGTCGCGGTCTCACCGTTGACCGGCCAGGTGACGATGCTTGTCCTTACGGTGGCATCGCTGGCGACGACCGCCGTCGCCCTCTACCTTCTCGTCCTGCGCTGGACGAGGCCCGGCTCCGCGCTCGTCGCGGTCGTGCTGTTCTTCTCGATGGGGTGGGGCGCGAAGTACCTCATGAGTGATTTCTGGCTTCCGGATGCCCTCGTATTCGCGATCGTCACTGTTGCGATCCTGCTTGCTGCGCAGGGACGCCTGCTCCCCTTCGCGATCGTCCTTGCCGTCGGGGCGGCGACCAAGGAGTCGTGTCTCGCGGTCGCTCCCCTGTTCTACACCCTGAACGCGAAGCGCCCTCTCGACGGAGCTGCTGCCCTGCGAACCATGGCGGCAGTCCTGCCGGCTGTCGCCGTGATATTCGGCCTGCGCATTGGGATCGAGGCATGGAACGGCGACCTCGCCTACGTGCGGTCGCTACCGCCGGCGATTTCGCGCGTCCCCGAGCTCTTTCCGCATTACAGCTATCTCGACCTGCTTCACGACGTTGGTAAGGAGCAGCGGCTCCGCTACCTGGGCGTCGACACCTTCCACGAGTACACCTGGCGGACGTTCGGCGTGATTCCGCTTCTTCTCGCTCTCGTGTCACTTCGATCGAGCTGGCGGTGGGCGCTGCGCTTTGCCCCGTTTGTGGTTCTTGTATACGCCCAGACGCTCTTCGCGACCGACACCGAGCGCTTACTCGTCCTCGCCTTCCCCGCGATACTCATCCTCGCGGCGATAGGTCTGGAGGATGTCCTCACGGCGACCGCCGCGACCCCGAGGGTGGCATGGGCTATCGCCGGCCTGTCCTTCGCGCCGAACCTCGTCGACACAGGCGTTTACGCCCCCGCCGGGATAGCCCAGATCTCAGCAGCGCTGGCAGGAGTCGTGGCATTCGCGGTCGCGACGGTCCTGGCCAAAACACCGATGCCCGTGCAGGAGGATCGCAGTCTGCCCTGATCGAGTGGATCGGGGGGCTGGTGGGCC
>DATCGT010000438.1:0-10164 GCA_036508775.1 Tepidiformaceae bacterium
CTTGAGGTCATGGCGCAGGAGATGGGCGTCGCCAACTTCATCAAGCTCGAAGGCAACATCGGCTGCGTTGTGAATGGCGCTGGCCTTGCCATGGCCACGATGGACACGATCAAGCTCGCGGGCGGCGAACCGGCGAACTTCCTCGACATCGGCACCGTCAACGATCCCCAGCGCGTCGTGAGCGCCCTCAAGGTCATCCTCAAAGACCCGTCCGTGAAGGCGATCCTGGTCAACATCTTCGGCGGCATGGCCCGCGTCGACATCATCGCCCAGGGCGTCATCGACGCTCACAAGCAGATGAAGATCGGGGTCCCCGTAGTGATGCGGCTGGTTGGCACGAACCTCGCTGAGGGCGAGGCGCTGATCAAGGAGTCCGGGGTGCCGGTCATCCGCGCGGCCAGTCTGGCCGAAGCTGCGAAGAAGGCGGTCGAAGCCGCCAACGCGGCAGCATAGGGCACGCAATGGCCGTTGGTGCCGGTGAAGCGATAATTCGCCCGGCCACGACGGCCGACGTCCCTGCGCTTCTTCGCCTCTACGCGCAGCTCGGGGATCCCGAGGCGGTGCCCTCGCTTGATCACGCCCGCGAAACGTTCGCCGCAATCTCGGTGCAGCCGGGCATGCACCTGCTCGTCGCTGAGGCCTCAGGCCGTGCCGTGGGGACTGCGACGCTCGTCATCGTCCCCAACCTCACCCATTTCGCGAAGCCCTGGGCACAGGTCGAGAACATGGTGGTCGAGGAGGAACTGCGCGGCCGGGGCCTCGGACGGGCGCTGCTTGATCGCTGTGTCGAGTTGGCGACGGAAGCCGGCTGTTACAAAGTCCAACTCCAGAGCGCGAATCAGCGCCTCGACGCGCACCAGTTCTATGAGAGACTCGGCTTTCAGGCGTCGTCGGTGGGCTTTCGCCTCTACCTGGACTGACCGCCCGGGTTCGTGGCGATTCTGTACTGTCGTATCACCGCGACCGGCCGCCACCCCATCGCCGCGTAAATCTGTTTCGGCGTGTCGGTTGGGTCCGCGACGATTGCAACCGGTCCCGCTCCGTGTGCGCGGCAGTCCGCAACGCAGTGGTGAAGCAGCGCAGTGGCGAGGCCCCGGTGCCGGTACTCCGGGTGGACGAAGAGGTCTTCGACCTGACCCACCCTGGCGGTACCTTCCCACGAACTGAGGAATCCCTGTGGTGCGCCGTCGATCAGTGCCAGCCAGTACCGCCGCGGTGGCGACTTGCCCCGTTCCGCGGCCACGAACCGCCGACCGACATCCGGTTGCGGCTGCTGCCCCATCCGCTCCCGGCTCTCCGCCCAGTTCAGGGCTTTTAGCGCTCCGTACGCGGTCCAGCCGCTGGCGTCGCCGACTTCGCGAATGTCGAAGGTCCGAGCATGGCCGACGAGGTCGCCTTCGAGGATCGAAACGAGCCCCTCGCCGGCGACATACCCGTCCAGTTGCAGTCGTGCTTCGAACTCAGGAGGCGTCGACGGGTCGACATCGAAGCGTAGGTGGTGGCAGTGTGCGTATTCCCGGCGCGCCCGATCGAGCAGCGCGTCGATCTCACCGGGTGTGGCCGCGCGAATCCGGTCGACATGGTTGGCATCCCAGACATCCGGGACGTTCACGTTGCGAACGAACCGGGCTCCTGCCGCCTCGAATGTCTCGTTACCAAGGGCGAGGTTGTCATGGTTGACCGCCACCGCGCCCGCAACGAGCAGGTTCACGCGACGGCTACCCGTCCTTCGCCTGTTGCTTTTCGAGCACCTTCGCGAGGGCACGGCCTTTGTCCGGCGTCGGATCCTTTATTTCGCCGTAGATCTCGCGGCCCTCATGATCAGCCGGCAGGTACTCCGTGATTGGCAGCCCGTCCTCGTTCACAAAGAGGAGGCAGTGGCAGTACTTGTAGATCTGCATCTCGTCGCACGCGCAGATCCAGGTGCGGCGCTTCGCTTCTTCCTCACGTGGCAGGTAGAGGCCCTCCGGCCACTTACCGTTCTCGTCTTTCACCGGATAGAAGTTGCAGGGGCAGATCGGCCGGCCGTAGTTGTCGATGTTGTGGGCCAGGCCGAGGACGACGCCTTCCGTGATGAAACGATCGGGATGCAGGTGAGTGCCGGACTTCTCCGCGAACTTCTCGGCGTAGTTCCACATCTTCTTGATCGATTCGGGCTTGGGGTCTTCCATGGCGCGGCTCCGGCTCTATGTGGAACCAGCGTATGACCTGGCGGCCGGACTGTCGCGCGTCAGGCTGCCTTCGCCGCGTCGGCGAGCGAGTAGCCCGCACCCCAGCGGTTGAGGATGTAGCGGGGCGTGCCAGGGTCGTCTTCGAGCTTCTGTCGCAGGTAGCGAACGTAGAGCCGCAGGTAATGGGACTCCGCAACGTACTCGTTTCCCCAGACTCTCGCGATCAGCGCCTTCGCCGGGATCACGCGTCCGCAGTTCTCGGCCAGGGTGGCGAGCAGTCGGAACTCGGTGGGCGAAAGGGCCACCTGGTTCCCGCGCTTTCGAACGAGCTGCCGCTCCATGTCGATCTCCAGGTCGCCGACGCGGATCGGCGGCACCGACCGTTCCTCTTTGCTCGAAGCGCCGCATGCCATGCGCCGGAACAGGGCCCGGAGTCGGAGATCGACCTCCTGGGTCTGGCACCGGGGGGTAGCATATTCGTCGGCCCCGGCATCGAAGCAGCGCAGCATCTCTGACGAGGTCCCGGCACAACCCACCACCAGCACCGGCACGTTCGTGAGCCCGCGGATCCGCCTGACGAGGTCCGGCGCGTTGGCCACCTCGTGGACGAGGTCGACGATGATGGCGCCCGGCGGGCGGCGAGCAATGGCCTTCGCAAGGAGCGGAAGTTCGCCGCAGACTGCGACCCGGTATCCGAACTCCTCGAGTGGTCGGATGCGCGGCTGCGCCCGGTCGGACCCGCTGGAGACGATCAGCAGGTCGAGCCCAACCAGTGGAGGAATGCCTTCACCCGGAGTCCTGGACATGCCGTCCTCCCTCGAATTAGGACGAAACCCCACTGCGTCCGCCCCATTCCCCGCACGAAATACCAGACGTAATGCGTACGGGTGGAAGCTTCGTCCTGCTCCTCGTGGTCGGCGTTCTCTGTGCAATGGCCGCGCTCGTTGCGCAAGAAACGGCCACTGCGGGAGCGTCATCCGCGAGTGCTCTACCGCAAGCATCGGCAACAAAGCCGCCGGTCTTCTCCCCTCAAGAAGCACTGAACGCGCCTGTTACCGAACAGTCACCGGCCCTGCCGGCGGCGATGCCTGCTGGATTGATCGCGAGGATGAACGATGCAAGGGGTGCGGCGGGCCTACCGCCGCTCGCGCGGGACGTACGCCTGGACGCGGTCGCCGCGGCACGGGCGGAAGATCTCCTGGCCGGCGGCTATTTCGCCCACTTCGGCCCATCCGGACAGAGCGCGTTCACTGAGCTTGGTGCGCGGGGCATCACCTACGGCCTGGCCGGGGAGAACCTTGCGCGGAATAACTATGCGGCGGGTTCGGAAAGCCTGGAGGTCGCGTTCGACGGCCTTATGGCCAGCCCGACCCATCGCGCGAACATCCTGGAGGAGCGTTTCGCATCGGTCGGCGCCGCTGTCGTCCGGGGTGACGACGGGATGTGGATCTACGTGACCGTGTTCGTAAACTGACTAGCGGCCGTTTCGGTGCCCCGCGGTCGCGCGGAGACTCATGGACATCGCCAGGATCTGATCCCGGCTCAGGTTCATTCCGTGCTGGTCTCGGGAGTGCTGCTGGAATTCGGCGACGAGGTCGTCGTCCGTCTCCCCTTCGATGATCGTGCCGCACGGCGGACAGGTGACGTGTTTCATCACGGTATATCCCTTCTTTCCCTCCCGGTGGCAGAAACGCCCCCGTCCTGGGAAGCATGAGGTCATTTGGCGGTGAGGACAGGGTCCACCCGTACCTCAGTTTATGGGCCAAATGGCTATAGGACGTATCCCTAACGGTTATGGACACGTATACGACCCTCGCCGCTGGCCTCTCACTCGGCGGGAGGTGCTCCGGTGACGAAACACTGCCTGTCGTGGAATCCGCCGAACCCGGGCGCTGCGGGACAATTCGGCCGTCTCCGGGGCGTGGCCGGGTTGAGAACGTTCTCACTCGGCGATTGGGTCAATGATGAGTTTGCGGTATAGAGCGACCCGCGTCGAATGTTCCCTCCTGTAGACTTCTCCGAAGAAACAGTCCGTCACGGGGGAACTTATGAAGCTCGGCCTCCATCTCTCGAATTTCACCTGGGGGGTCGACACCCCGGGTCTCGCGGCCAAACTCGCTGAGATCGCGCGGGTGGCCGAAGACGCCGGCTTTGCCCGGATCTCGGTCATGGACCACTTCTTCCAGATCCCGAACGTGGGGCCGGCCGAGCACGAGATGCTCGAGGCCTATACGACCCTCGGCTACCTCGCCAGCGTGACGAAGCGTGTCCAGCTCGGAACACTCGTGACAGGTGTGACGTACCGAAATCCCGCCATCTTGGCCAAGCAGGTGACGGCCCTCGACGTGCTGTCCGGCGGCCGAGCGTGGCTCGGAATCGGCGCCGCCTGGTATGAACGCGAACACACGGGCCTCGGTGTCACATTCCCACCGCTCAAGGAACGGTTCCTGCGCCTTGAGGAGGCTTTGAAGATCTGCCTACAGATGTGGAGCGGCGAGGCGAGTCCCTTCGACGGCAGGTATTACCAGCCGAAGGAGACATTGAACTCCCCGCAGTCCATTCAGCGTCCCCACCCGCCGATCCTCATCGGGGGCAGCGGCGAGAAGAAGACGCTTCGCCTGGTCGCAAAGTACGCGGACATGTGTAACGTCTCGTCCGACTCGCCCGAAGGGGTGAAGCATCGCTTCGAAGTTCTTCGTGGCCACTGCGAAGCGGTGGGACGCGACTACAACGCGATCGAACGCACGATCGTCGGGCGCTTCGATGTCGGCAGGCAGGGCGAGAAGGCGGATCAGCTCGTCGATACCATCGGGCGCTTCGCCGAGGTCGGTGTGCAGGGCTTTATGGGCTACCTCTACGGGTGCGAATCCCAAGCTACCTTCGACGTCATGCACGCGAAGGTCTTTCCGCAGATAGCCAATTTCTAGCCGTTCTGTCTGACGGGCCCGCCGTGAGAGCGGGATATCACGGGCGCGCAGGCGGCGGAGGAGAGTCCCAACCGGCACATGTGCGTAACCTTGTGCAGCGCTGCTTTACGCAGAGGGCTGCGCCTGCCGGGTGTTTTTCAGTATTTGCCGCAAAAATCATGCGAGGGGCCGCAGGAATGCGGTCCAGGGCCTATGCAGCCAACGAGTGATCCGCGATCCTCGACGCATGCCTACCTCGCCGACTGTCGAAGGAAACGACCACCAACAGAGCCGCAGCAGCGGAATGTTCGACTGGGGCCTCTTTGGATGGTTCGCCCTGTTGATCTCGTTCGGGGTGATTCTGCTCATCCTGGCGCTTGCCGTCGGTCACTGAGCTGCCGCTGAGGTAACCGCGCCGGTTCCCCGGACGCAGGACAAGCGCTCCAGGGAGGTCCGGTGGCTACCGTGGCATGGCTGTTTCTTTCCGCCGTTCGGCGGGTTGGGTGGCCGAAGACTGCGTGCGCTTAAGAAGAGCGGGAATCGCGAGCCAGGTTGCCGCCACAGCCAGGATCCTTGCGATGCGCGACCTCAGTAGCCGCGATGCTCCCGCTCCAGTTCCTTTGCGTCTGGGGAGACGTGCTCGGGGCCGGCAGGCTCCGTTGGCGCCGGTTTGGCCGTCGCGGCGTTTTCAGTGGGGCCTGATTCCGGGCCGACCGCACGCACGTCAGACTGACGGGGATAGAGGACGGCGGCACTGGTGCGACCCCATCGACGGAAGCGAGTGAGGAAACTCATTGGGTTGGCCCTTTCTGGTAACGCCGGTAAGTCTGCTCGGCAGAGAACGCCTGGCAAGATGGGTGTCTCTCTGGTTCGCGAATACTTCTGCCTCGTCCGGAACTGATCAGGGCGATTGCTGCTCCCGGCCGGAACGAAGGTAGAGCACTTCAACGGTGCGGCGACGCCAGACTATTCCCGCGGCGAGGTCGCCGAGGATGCCTCGTCGGCCTCGCACGAAATGCGCTTCCGCGACACTCCACCCGTCTGCCTTCATCTCCCTAGCATGCAGCCGAAAGGCTTTCGTGTCTGCGTAATGGCTGTGGGTCTCGATTCGGTCTGTCATCACCTTTTCTCCGGGTTCGGCCTCGGGGACAGCGGAGTGAATCTGCAGTACAGCGGGCCCGCCAATAGGCTCCCCGTCCGAGGCGCTACGAGTGATTCTCTTACGATGGCCCCCCGGTGTCTGCCCGAAATTAGCCGACGCCTTGAGCCATGCCGCAAGCAGTCGCCGCGCGCAAGTGCTACGGGCCCGCTTGAACTTGACCGTCCGCGCCCTGGCGAGTTGAGATCCCCGCCGTGCGCCGGACTTCCTGTCCATGATCAGAAGCGTACCCGGGCTCGCTCGGGACTTGTGGGCGGACAGGAAGTTCCCGTTGCCAATGGGGCCAACGCAAGCGGACGAGTGCTGCAGAGGCGAAGGGGCCGATAAGGAGGGGATGGCTCGCGACGTGCAGTTCGTGGCAGGCAACTCCATTCCTGCCCGTGTGCTGGTGGTAGACTCCGGGCCACGACCCGGATCGTGAGGTCCTGGCTCGTCAACGACCAGGAGGGTTCGTCGTGGAGATCCCGAAAGAAACGTTGCTGGACATCCATCGCCGAATGGTGCGAATCCGCGTTTTCGAGGAGGAAGCCGGCAAGTTAATGGAGTCCGGGAAGGTGCCCGGAGCACTCCATCTCTACGTTGGCCAGGAGGCGGTGGCCGCCGGGGTGATGGCCCATCTCCGGGACGAGGATCAAATCACGAGCACGCACCGGGGGCACGGCCATCTCGTCGCAAAAGGCGGCGACCTGAAGAAGATGTACGCCGAGCTCTTCGGACGGGCGACGGGCTATTGCAATGGCAAAGGCGGGAGCATGCACATCTCCGACCTCGACCTTGGCATGCTCGGCGCCAACGGGATCGTCGGTGCCGGACTGGTCATCGCCATTGGCGCAGCGTTTTCGAACCGCTACCGCAAGACAGACAACGTCACCTGCTGCTTCTTTGGCGACGGCGCAAGCAACGAGGGGACGTTCCACGAGGCCGCGAACATGGCTGCCCTCTATAAGCTCCCTGTCGTGTTCGTCTGTGAGAACAACGGCTTCGGCGAATACACCCGCCAGGACCGGCACCAGGCGGTCCACGACGTTGCCGATCGAGCGGCCGGCTACGGAATGCCAGGCGTGATCACCGACGGGATGGACGCCATCGCCGTGTTCGAGTCGGCCGGTGAGGCGATCGCCCGGGCCCGGCGAGGCGAGGGGCCGACCCTGCTCGAATGCAAGACCTATCGCTATTTCGACCACGTGGGCGTGCGCGGCATGGGCGTTTCCTACCGCGACGATAGCGAGGTGATCGAATGGCGCCAGCGAGACCCAATCCCGTTGATGGAACGTAAGCTCAGCGAATTGGGCATCCTTACTGCGGAACAGGCTGCCGGTGTCCGTGAAGGAACGCTTCTCGAGGTCCGCGAAGCGATCGCGTTCGCGGAGGCGAGTCCCTTCCCGTCGGCCGACCAGTTGCTCGAAGACGTCTATACCATCACTGCCGCAGGGGGCAAGCGATGACCGCGACCGAGGCACCCCCGACCCGCCAGCTTAGCTACGTCGGTGCGGTAGGCGAGGCGTTCGCGCAGCTGATGCGTGAGGATCCCAACGTCTTCATCGTGGGGGAGGATGTCTCCCTCTACGGAAGCGTCTTCGGCGTGACCCGCGGATTGCTCGCCGAGTTTGGCGCGGAACGGGTTGTCGATACGCCGATCTCCGAGTCAGGGATCATGGGTCTCGGACTCGGCGCAGCGGCGACCGGACTGCGACCGGTGGTCGACATCATGTTCATGGACTTCGTCGGGGTCTGCATGGACGAAATCGTGAACCAGGTCGCCAAGATGAAGTACATGTTCGGCGGCAAGGTGAAGCTCCCGCTGACCATCCATACCATGGCCGGTGCCGGGACCAGCATGGCGGCCCAGCACAGCCAGAGCCTCGAAGCCTGGTTCTGCCATGTGCCCGGCTTGAAGGTGGTCATGCCGTCGGGACCGTACGAGGCCAAGGGCCTGATGGTCGCTGCTGTGCATGACGACAACCCCGTGATGGTGATCAACACGAAGACGCTGCTCGGCGCGCGAGCGCACGTTCCCGAAGAACTCTACGAGATCGCGCTCGGCAAGGCCCACGTCGTGCGGCAAGGGACCAACTTCACGATCGTTGCAATCGGGCGCATGGTGACCGAGAGCCTGAAGGCCGCGGAAATGCTCGCCGAGGATGGCCTTGATGTTGAGGTGATCGATCCCCGAACGCTGCAACCGTTCGACACGGAGACGGTCGTGCAATCAGTACGAAAGACCCACCGGGCCCTGATCGCGCACGAAGCGGTGCGCTTCGGTGGGATCGGCGCCGAGTTCGCCGCGCAGATACAGGAAGAAGCCTTCGACTACCTCGATGCGCCTGTTGGTCGTGTGGGTGCCCCCTTCTCGCCGGTTCCGTTCAGCCCTCCTCTCGAGAAGGAATATGTTCCCAACGCGGCACGGATCGCGGCTGAGGTGCGACGGATCCTCGGCAAGCTGGCCTGAGGTGAGTGACGTGATCTGCCCCCGTGGTCCGGGACTGAGCTTTCCCGCGTGCGAGCGGTGCTGTGCCGACTGAGGTTCTGCTGCTGAAGGCCGGGATGACGATGCGCGAAGGTGCCGTAGCGGAGTGGCACGTCCCGGATGGCGGTGAAGTGCACACCGGGCAACCGCTCTACCGGATGGAGACAGAGAAGATCAGCATCGAGGTCGAAGCCGAGGCTTCCGGCGTGGTGTGCCACGCCGTTGAAGCGGGGGCGACCGTGGCGCCCGGCGCATTGATCGCATACATCCTCGCGGACGGCGAACCGCTGCCGCCTGGCGTCCGGTCGCTGCCGAACGCTGCCGCCGTGCCAGGTAAGGGGGCGGACGCCCGCCCCCCAACGACGGGAGCGCAAGAGATTGCCGCATCTCCGCTGGCACGACGCCTTGCGAAGGAAGCCGGCGTGCCGCTCGCATCGATTCGTGGGACTGGACCGGGAGGTCGCATTATTGAGGATGATGTTCGCGCGGCCACCGGCGCGGGTCCCGCAGATCCTTCGCGGGAGATCGCAGCGTCCCCTCTTGCGCGCCAGCTGGCCGCCCGCGCTGGGCTAGACCTCACATCGGTCCAGGGAACAGGCCCGGGTGGCCGCATCACCAGGGAAGACGTGGAGGCGGCAACCTCGGTACAGCCGCCCCAGGCCCCTCCCGCAGCGCTGGCCCCGGCCGCGAACCACCATCCCGGCGACCGAATTCCGCTGCGAGGGATGCGGAAGGTCATCGCGGAGCGGATGCACGCGAGCCTCCAGGACATGGCGCAGCTCACGATGGGCATGACCGTGGTGATGGATGAGGCGGTCAAACTGCGCAGCCAGCTGGCCGATGAGTGGGGCCCGCAGGGAATCCGCCCCTCCTACACCGACCTCGTCATCAAAGCGGTGGCGAAAGCGCTGACCCAATACCCCCGGCTCAACGCCACAGTTGGCGATGACGCGATTGAACTCGTCGGGAAGATCGACCTTGGGATGGCCGTGGCGTTGGTGGATGGGCTGGTCGTACCGGTTATCCGCGGTGCCGACAGGCTGGGGCTTCGGGAGATCGCCAGGGAATCGAATCGACTCGCCAACGCGGCCCGGGAGGGGAGACTCGGCATCGACGAGATGGCCGGCTCAACGTTCTCAATCACGGCGCTCGGCATGAACGGAGTCGACTTCTTCACCCCGATCGTGAATCCACCGAACGTGGCAATCCTCGGGGTGGGGAGAATTCACGATGGCGTTGCATGGGATGGAGATCGTCCTCTGAAGCGCCAGGAGATGACGCTTAGCCTGACGATCGACCACCGGGCGATCGACGGCGTCCCGGGTGCTGACTTCCTGGGCGCCGTGCGCGACCTCCTGGAAGCGCCCTACCGGCTTCTCATCTGATGGCGGACTTCGACGTGATCGTTATCGGTGGCGGACCGGCGGGTTTCGCTGCCGCCTTGAGGGCGGCCGAGGGAGG
>DATCGT010000439.1:0-2367 GCA_036508775.1 Tepidiformaceae bacterium
ACCCGGGCGCGACGATCTGAGGGAACGGCACTTACCCAATCAGGGTTTGGGCGTCGGGGACGGTCTATGTGTCCGGCGTGCCAACCGCGACGGTTGCATTGCGCCGATCTGACCACTGCAACACCGTCTGGACGCGCGTAACAAACCTCACCGGCAACAGCATCTCCGTTATGGAGAAGATCGAAGTCTTTTCGGCCAACTACCCCGTGGCAATGACGATTGACTCCGACACGCTCCCTGCCTATGCCAGTGGCTGGTCGTTCCAGGTTGACTATCCCTCCGCCTCCCCTCCGGAGTTTCGCGCGACGGGCTTGGTGCAGAGCGGGTCGACGTGGGTGAGTGGTACGACCACGACGCTAGGTTCGGGGGTCACGGCGAGCTGGACCCGGGGCAGCAACAACACTGATTCGGGATTTGAGCCGCAAAGCTGCATGACCACCACCGCCTGGCCATGCGTCTCCTGGGGCGAGCCGGGTGGCACATACGCAACGATACAGGCTCGATTCGACGCCAACGTGCCGTCGAACCTGGTGTCGGCCACGACGAACATCGTCATCCCGGCTTGGAACCCGGCTTCTCCCAAGAATCCCCTCATCCAGGTGTGTCCGTCCTGTTCTGAGCAAGTGCTCGTGAAGATGGTCGATCTCGGGTCTGGCGGCCCGTACGCGACCACGCCAGGTGACTACGTTCTCAACGGAAGCGGCACGATCGGGACCTTCTCCCATCAAATCGTCCAGCTGAATACCTGGCCGTCGTTGACGCGGAGCTGCAGCTCAGAAGGATCGTGCCCGAAATCAGTCGCCTGCGCGGGTACCGTCTGCATTCGAGGCGGAGCTGGCCGCCCTCGCTGGCGAGGAGCGGTTCCAGGAGTTGACGTGGCTCAGGGAGCCCGTCGATCGGCTACACAACGGCTACTTCGCCGCGGACAAGAAGGGCGTGCTCAAAGACACCCGAGGCGACACGCAGGCGGACGACGACGTCTACAACCTGCTCATGAAAGAGAAGGAGCGGCTGCTCTCCCTCGACGAGCCGCTCCGCTTCATTTTCAGCCACTCAGCGCTTCGGGAGGGCTGGGACAACCCGAACGTCTTCCAGATTTGCACGCTCAACGACACGAGGAGAGCCGTCAAGAAACGACAGGAGATCGGTCGCGGCCTGCGTTTGCCGGTCGACCAGGATGGCCTTCGCGTCTTCGATGACTCGGTGAACAAGCTCTATGTCATGGCGAACGAGAGCTACGAGGAGTTCGCTCGTGCCCTCCAAACCGAATACGAGGAAGACTGCGGTGTCACCTTCGGCAAGGTGCCGCTGACCATCCTGACAAAGCTCACGCGGGTCGTGGACGATGTGGAGCAGCCGATCGGACAAGTGGCCGCTGGGCAGATCCGCGCGGCGCTCATCGCTCAGAAGATGCTGGACGACAGCGGCCGCATTCAGGCAGCTTTCGATCCCAAGAAGGCCGGCTTCAGGCTCGAGCTGCCCGAGGCACACCGTGAGCTGGCGCCGGCCCTGATAGACCTCCTCTCGAGGTATCAGATCGAACGCCACATTCGCCGCGAGCGCGATGACGGACCGAACAAGCTCAAGAAGGACGTAACGCTAAGTCCCGAGTTCCGGGCGCTGTGGGATCGTATCAAGCCCAGGACGACTTACCGGGTCGAGATCTCGACCGCCGAACTCGTCCCGCGCTCTGTCGAGGCTCTGAAGCGGATGGATCGCATCGAGGCGCCCACCATTCGAGTCGCGGCAGGTCGCGTGGAACCGGCGCGGGCCGGGGTCAGGGCAACCGCGATGAGCGTCGCCGAAGGACAGGTGGATTATGGGAGTCGCGCCGTTCCCGACGTTCTCGCCTACTTGCAGAACGAAACCGAACTCACCCGCTCGACTCTCGTTCGGGTGCTCAGGGAGTCTGGCCGGCTCGGCGAACTCTTGAACAACCCGCAACGCTTCATGGACGTCGTGGCGACGACCCTCAAGGGCGAGCTACATCGACTACTCGTGGACGGGATCAAGTACGAACGGGTTGCTGGCCGCGGATCGGATGCAGAGTGGGAGATGCTGCTTTTCAAGAATGAGGAGTTGATCAACTACCTCTCGGCCCTCAGAGCGAACCACTCCGTGTACGAATACGTGGTCTACGACTCCGAGATTGAGCGGGAGTTTGCGAGGCAGCTGGATGACCGAGAGGGACATCAAGCTCTTCGTGAAGCTGCCCGGCTGGTTCCAGATCGACACGCCTCTGGGCACCTACAACCCTGACTGGGCCATCCTCAAGGACGACGGGCACGCGTTCTACCTGGTCCGGGAGACGAAGGGGACGCGCGACTTCCCTCAAGCTGCGGACCAGCGAAGCGGACAAGGTCCGCT
>DATCGT010000440.1:0-2538 GCA_036508775.1 Tepidiformaceae bacterium
ACCGGCGCGAACCGCGTCCTACGCGGATTTGCTGGCGGGAAAGCGCTTGGAGCGGCGGGTTGACAGGCAGGCGCCACTGACGCCCGCGACCGGGTTCACAGTAATGGGGCGACACGCCGCCCGAGTCGACGCGGTGGCTCGCGTGACCGGCAAAGCCGTTTACTCGCAGGACGTCTCGGTGCCGGGGATGCTTTTCGCGAAAGTCCTTCGGCCGCCGTCCTACGGTGCGGAGCTCGTTAGCTTGAACGCCGCTGCCGCGGAGACGTGGCCCGGCGTGGTCGGCGTCATCCACGAGGGACGCCTCGCCGCGGTGCTGGCCGAGAATGACGAAGCGGCGGAGATGGGTGCGCGCCTCGTCCGGGCGACATGGAACGAAGTTCCGAATTCATCCGGCCGCTGGGAGATCGCGCAGCTCCTCCAGGAGACCGACGTCGAGTCGGTGACGACCCAGGAAGCGGGCTCACTTGAAGACGGGTTCAAGTCCGCGGCCCACACCCTCGAATCGATCTACCTGATCCCGTACATCTCGAACGCGCCGATGGAGCCGCGCGCGGCCGTTGCGGCGTGGTCCGGTGACAGGCTCACTGTATGGGCGGGGAGCCAGCGACCCTTTGGCGTCCGTGACGACCTCGCTCGGGCTCTGAACATCGACGAAGCGAACATCCGGGTGATCTCGCCGGAAGTTGGGGGCGGCTTTGGCGGGAAGAGTATCTACCCCGCAGCGATCGAGGCTGCCAGGCTGGCGAAGGTCGCCGGCAAGCCGGTTCGCGTCGCTTACACGCGGGCCGAAGAGACCACCTGGGCGACCTTCCGGCCGGCAGCCATCATCCAGGTGAAGAGCGGCTTCAAGGCCGACGGCACGCTCGTCGCCTGGCAGTCCCACGCGCTGCACGCCGCGAAGGATCGGGCGATGATCGGACGCCGTGGCTCGGAGACGCCCTATGCCGTCGAGAACATCGAGGTCACCGTCGCCGCGGCGAAGGGGCCCGCCCCGGCCGGTTCGTTCCGTTCGCTTGGGGGCGCGGTGAATCACTTCGCGCGAGAAGTCCACATGGACGAAATCGCGGCGGCAGTGGGCGCGGACCCGGTCGAATATCGCCTGCGCCAGCTCCCCGATGCCCGGTACCGCCGGGTGCTGGAGGCGGCTGCCGATCGGTTCGGGTGGGTTGCTGGAGGCACTCCCAGCGGCCAGGGTCAGGGCGTCGCGATCGGCCTGGACGTTGGGAGCTACGCGGCGATCTGTGTGGGACTCGACATCCAGGGGACGGAGGTCACGGTTAAGAAAGTGACGGCTGCGGTCGACTGCGGCCAGATCGTGAATCCAGACGGGGTAGTCAATCAGATCGAAGGATCGGTCGTCATGGGGCTCGGAAGCGCCCTCTACGAAGCGATCGAAGTAGAAGGTGGCCGGGTGCTCAACGCGAACTGGTCGCGTTATCGTCTCCCTCGGATGACGAACGTGCCCCAGATTGAGTCAGTACTCGTCGACAACCCGGAGATCCCGTCAACGGGCGCCGGCGAGCCTGCGTTCGTTCCCGTCGCGCCGGCCTGCTCCAACGCTGTCTTCGATCTGACAAAGCGGCGCATCCGGGAACTGCCGATCGTGCGTCAGCTTTAAGGCGAGAGCGGCTATTCTCCGACGGCTGCCGGCTCTTCGACTCGTTCGATTTCGACTTCCGAGAAGCCACCAACGTGGGCATCTTCTCGCAGCGGAACCTCTTTGAGGAGCCACGTGAGCCCGAAGGCGATCGCCGCCAGCGGGATGGTCACCATGAACACGACCTGGAGCGCATCGGCGAACGATTGAATGGTTCCAATACGAGCGAGGTCGGGGAGGCTGTCGATGACCATCCGGCTGCGCGCGAGTGCGCTGCCGGACGGCGATCCCAGTTGTTGGAGCAGGGCGGCGGGCACGTTTCGGGGCACGTAGTAGTTCAGGCGGTTGTTCAGGATCGTCCCGAAGATGGCGACGCCGAAAGCCCCGCCCATCGACCGGAAGAAAGTCACGCCAGAAGTGGCTGCGCCGAGTTCGGAGTGCGGTACCGCGTTCTGCACGGCCAGCACAAGGGTCTGCATCATCAGTCCGAGGCCGCAGCCAAGGACGAACATGTAGACCGATGATTCGAGACGCGTGGTGCCCACGTCGAGACGGCTCATCAACGCGAGACCAACCGTGGCAATCCCGGCGCCGAGGATGGGGTATTTCCGGTACTTACCCGTGCGCGAGATGAGCCGTCCGGAACCGATCGAGGTGAGCATGAGGCCGGCGACCATGGGAATCACCAGGAGCCCGGACTTCGTCGCCGAAGCGCCGGTCACCACCTGGAAGTACATCGGGAGGAATACGGTCGCACCGAACAGTGCGAGCCCGACCAGTAGGCTGACTCCGGAACAGACACGGAAAACCGGATCGCGGAAAAGTGTCAGGGGGAGTATCGGTTCGGCGGCCCGCCGCTCCTGGAGCACGAAGAGGATCATGAGGATGACGCCGGCGGCCCCAAAGCCCATCACCTCCGGTGAGGTCCATGCGTACTCATT
>DATCGT010000441.1:0-24605 GCA_036508775.1 Tepidiformaceae bacterium
CGAGACCGTGGTGGGTGCTCCCACCGGCGCGGCCGCCACAGCCGTACTCACACCCGGGAGCGTCTGGAAGGTGCTCTGAGGGATGGCATTCTGCACGCAGGCAGTGCCCGGGTTGATGAAGGTTGCTGGCGCGCTTCCCCAGGCGTCGGCCGGCAGCTTGAGCGTTTGCGCAACCCGCAGGACCGCGTTCGCAGGAACGCTATTTGCCGCCCCCAGCGAGTCAGCGGTGACGTTGGAGTATGCCTTCGCAATGTCATCAAGGGTCTGCCCGGTGATCGTGAACTGGTTGACCTTCGGAAGCTTCAGGACGACGTCCGGGCTGATCGGGTCGGTGACCTTCAGGTTGTTGGCCTGTGCCAGCGCGTCAGCGCTCACGCCGTTCGCCAGCGCGACCGACTGAATCGTGTCCCCGCGCTGGATCACCCACTGAGCGGATGCCGACAGGAGCAGTTTCTCACCGCCGCTGAGTTGCACATCAACGGCGATGTTGTTCGCCGTGGCGATGTCCTCGGGCTTTACCGCGTGGGCAGTGGCGATCACCGCCAGCGTCTGACCAGCTTTCGCGATGACGAACGAACCGGCGGGAAGCTTCAACTTCCCCTCCGCGTCGACCGGGTCTGTGCTCTGGAGCGCTCCGATCCGGGCCGTGTTCAGCGAATGGATGCTGGCGGCTGTAAGGCCGTGCTGAGTCGCAATCGAATCGAGCGTGTCGCCAGCCTTAACGATGTAGTTCGCACCGTCGGGGAGTGCGAGCTTGTCGCCTGGGAAGAGTCCGGGAATGGGCGCGCCATCCTGGCCGAGCAGCGAGAAGTTCGCCTTCGCATCGAGGCTGTAGGGAAGGTTGTTGAGGTCGGCCAGAATCGCCGCTCCCACGTGCTGGGAATCCGCGATCTTGGAGAGCGTCTCGTTCGTCGAAAGAACCTTGTAGTCACGACCGTTCGGGAAGGCCTGATTCGGTGGCAGCTTCACGATCATGTCGTGGGGAAGAATATCGTTCGGCCCAGCGCCGCCGTTGAGGTCGGCGAGCTGCTGCAGGCCGATCTGGTGCGTCTTGGCGATCGCATCGAGGCCATCGCCTCCAACGATTACGGTCACGGCTCGATTGAGGTTCTGAGCGTACTCGACGGCCTTCAGCCAGCCCGCGTTAGTCGGGTTTCCCTCATCGTCCTTGAGATTCGGATCTACCGGAGCCGTGATCAGATCGATGAGATGCTGGATCTGTTCAGTGTTGAGCGAGCCGCCGTTGGTGTTCAGCCACGGAGGCATGAGCGTCCCGGCGCGCCCACAGAAGAGGGTCGTATGGATGAGCGCCTGGTTCGCCACGAGAATCAGCGGGTCCTGGTTCTTGAAATCGGGCTTGTTGAGTGGAAGGCCGACTCCGCCCTGGCCTTTGATCCCATGGCAGGTCCGGCAGTTGTTGGCGAAGAGCAGGGCTCCACGGTCAATCGACTCGGACTGGAAATAGGCCGACTGCCTGGGCGAGCGAAGCGGGAGGTCGATCGCGCTGTAGGCGGCGCATGCGCCTACGAAGAGGAACGAAAGCGCCACGATAAGGACGATCTGCTTGTGGGTGTTCAACCGTTCCTCCGCCTAGCCGTTGTAGGGAATCGCCCGAAGCGGGTTCGGCGGTTGGGCAGCGCCGCTCGTAATCGCGCGTGTGTTCACCGTGATCGAACCGTCGCCGTTCACCGTGAGCAGAAATGTGTCCATCGAACGGGGCGCCGGCCCGAAGACGCGGACACCGGCGTGCGAGTAGGTCGAACCATGGCAGGGACACCGGAACCAGCCGATGATCCCCGGGAAGTTCACCGTGCCGCCGTTGAAATCAGAGCGCCAGGGCACTGTGCAGCCCAGATGGGGGCACTTCCAGTAGAGCGCGATCAGTCCGCCGGTCCCGCCAACCTGGAGGACGTCTCCCTGGGACCCCTGCAGGTTCGCCAGCCAGAATTTGCCTTCCGAAACACGCATCGGATCGGTGCCAGCGGCAGGGATAGCCGACTTGGGCACTGTCACAGGCTTCCCGAACCCCGTTGGCTTGCGGAGATTGAAGAAACCCAGAAACCCGGAGAGCATTGCGCCCACCGTGAGGGTCAGGCCAGCGAACACGCTGACGCGCAGGAAAGATCGGCGCGCGACTTTCCGCGCCTCGATCTGCCGGGCGTGCTCAACGCGGCCAGAGCGTACTTTGGGGGGCGCCTGTTCAAGCTGTGACATGCGTCCTGTCGTCATTGCTGGCCCGGAATCCCTTCGCTGACCTGTATGTCCCATGGCCACTGGAGCAACTGCCCCTGGCCGCGGAACGCCGTGCCCGCAAGGGTAAGGACCCCATAGGCGCCGACGAATCCACTGAAGAGCACGATCAGCGCGTCGCGCCGAGTGACTACCCAGCCAATGCGCCAGAGGACGTAGATAAGCGTGGTCGCCAGGCCCACCATGGCCGCGATCGGAATCCCCTGTTCGACGAGCCAGGCGACGAAGTCGAGGTGCTGGAAGGTCGTCGGGCCGGCCCCGGGCCCCTCGTCGAGGATCTTGAGGTTGAAGGGGAGGTAGGTGATGTGATGGGCCCAGTCCGGCCAGGGAAGCTGGGTCTGAATCGCTCTCACGTTTTCGAGGAAGCGGAATCGGTCGCCACCCGAGATGCCGGTCCACATCTTGATGATCTGAGCCATACGACCGGAGTCCCAGAGGATCAGGAGACAGGTCCCGACGACGCCGACTGTCGCGGAAACGGCGGTCTTCTTGATGGCGCCCTCGGTGCCCCACCAGACGCCCTGCCCTTCCGGGTCGCGGTCGAAGTAGGGGAACGCAGCCATGATCCCGAGCCAGATGGTCGGAATGATGACGCCGGCCATTGCGCCATTCATGTGCAGCAGGAGTTCCTGCAGGTTCAGCAGGTACCAGGGGGCCTTCGACGGGTTCGGGGTGACCTCAGAGTTCGCCTGGTCGAGCAGCGGAGCATTTACGAGGAATGAGAGAGCGAAGATGGCAATCGTGAATACCATCGCGGCGATGAACTCGATGAAGACGAGATCAGGCCAAACGAGGACTTCTTCGTCCCGAGCGCGGGGTTGCGGGCGGGCGACCGGTCGGGCGACTACTGCTGTTGCCATTGCGTCCTTGTGCCAATCCCAGGGGCGAAATCGAAATGCATCGTTAAGTTTACAGCGGGCGCGCGAGCCCTCCGTCGCGGCGGATTCGCCAGAAGTGAACGGCCATGAAGATGGCAGCAATGAGCGGCAATCCGATCACGTGGAGCGTATAGAAGCGGATCAGAGAGTTTGGGCCGACTTCAAAGCCACCGAGGAGCCAGAACCGCGTCTTTGGGCCGAGGATCGGCGCCGACCCGGCGATATTCGTGCCGACCGTGATGGCCCAGAAAGCGAGTTGGTCCCACGGCAGGAGATAGCCGGTGAAACTGAGAAGGAAGGTCAGGACGAGGAGGATGACGCCCACCACCCAGTTGAATTCGCGCGGCGGCTTGTACGCGCCGGTGTAGAAGACACGCATCATGTGCAGGAACACCAGGATCACCATTGCGTGAGCCATCCAGCGGTGCATGTTGCGCATCAACTGCCCGAACTGGACGGTCGTCTGGATGTTCTGAATGTCGAGATAGGCGCGGTCAACGCTCGGGACGTAATAGAACATCAAGAGAATCCCGGTGACGGTGAGCCCCAGGAACATGAAGAACGAAAGGCCGCCGAGGCAATACGTGTGGGTGACCTTCACGTGCGTGCGATGCAGCCGGGTGGGATGGAGATGCAGGAAGACATTCGTCGCGATGACGAGCATCTGGTTACGCGGGGTGTTCGGATAACCCGTCCGGAAGATGGACTTCCACACGTAGTTGTGGAACATCCTGTCGTAGAGCCGGTCGGCGAAGGTTGGCTTGGCTGGCTGTTCGACCGCCATGTCCGTGGTCACTCCTGACTAGCGCTGCCACCATTTGCTGAAAGCAACGACGATACTCAACGAGACCCCGATCGTTATGAAGACGAAGAGCAGTTCGAGGGTTTCACCAACTTCCATCTGAAGCGACCCCCTCTCGATCCGCGCCCAGGCGAAGCCCGGCCGCACCTACCAGAAGGACCCAATGACGCCGGTTGCGCAGTGAGTTATAACATCGCGGATTAAATGCGGTCAATCGGACTTTTTCCCACTATTTGACTTACGCCGGGAACGCAGGCTGTACGACCAGAATGGTCAAGACTGGCGATGGGGGAACCGCATCCTCAAGAGACCGCGGATGTCCTCCATCGCGGTGTCGACGATGTGCACCTTCGTGTCGGGATCCTCGTCCCAGCGAACAGGCAGTTCCCGGATTCGCAGGCCCTTCTGGTGCGCCACGATCAGCATCTCGGTATCGAAGAACCACATCTTGTTCTCAAGGAGGGGCACTACCTCCTGGACGGCCCGGCGGCTCAACGCTTTGAAGCCGCACTGCGCATCGGTGATTCGCAGCCGGGGGAATGTGGCCCGGATCAGGAACACGTATCCCCGCGACGTGATCTCTCGCTTCAACGAACGCTTCGTCTTCGAACCACGGGCGAGCCGGGAGCCGATCGCCACATCGCATTTGTTGTCCGCGATCATCGCGATGAGCACGGGGAGGTGGAGCAGGTCGGTACTGAGGTCGACGTCCATGTAGGCGACGATGTCGGCGTCGCTCGTGGTCCAGGCCTCTTTCAGCGCGAGGCCGCGCCCCTTGATGGTGAGGAGCAGCGCCTTGACCTCGGGGTACTCGGTCGCAAGCTGTTCGGCGAGTGCCCCGGTACCGTCGTTCGATCCGTTGTCGGCGATCACGACGCGCCAGTCGAAACGCGGATTCTCGTGAAAGAGCGCGACCGTGCGCTCAATGCTGCCGCGCAGAACGGTGACCTCGTTGTAACAGGGGATGACGACGTCGACGCGTGGGCGTGTAGCAGCTTCAGTTTCCACAACAGGCATTGTCATCTTCAGACGGAGAACACGCTACGGGCACCAATCGGCCCAGCCTGCCGAACGGGCAAAAAGAAACGCCTGCCGTTGCCGCCAGGCGCCCCGTGCTTTTCGGATCCGAAAGGGGCTAAGCCGGTTTGCTGAGCAGTGCGGCGAGCCGGCGCTTCGTGCGGTCAGCTTTCCCCGTGTGAATCGCGCCCTTCTTGGCGGCCTTATCGAGCGAGGAGTAGGCGGCGCTCAGCGCTGTCTTCAGAGCTTCAGGGTCACCGGCCGTCGCGGCTTCGCGAACCCGACGTACCGTGGTGCGAGCCAGCGTGCGGGTCGCCCGGTTGCGATCGCGCCGCTTTAGGGATTGATGCCACCGCTTGATTGCGGACTTGTTGTTCGCCATATGATTCGTGGTCCAGCCATCGAGAGAGTCGAACCATAACCTTAGCCTGCCGCCGGAAAAGGCGCAAAAGGCAGAGGAGGCCCGGCGCCCGGAGTGGTACGCTCCGATGCGATGCAGGTCGCGCTCCTCGCGGATGTTCACGCCAATCTTGATGCACTGGAAGCGGTACTGAAACACGCCGCGCGCCACGGGACCACCGAGACGTGGCATGTCGGTGACCTCGTCGGATATGGACCCGACCCCGATGCCGTCGTCGAGCGGCTGGCCAGCATCGGCGCGGACTGTGTGATGGGAAACCACGACGCCGCAGCCGCGGGGCTGCTCGGCACCGACGATTTCAACCGGCTGGCCTCAGAGGCCGCCGCGTGGACCGCGGAGATCATCACGCCAGCAACTCGCGAGTACCTGCGGGCGCTACCCCTGGTAACCCGCGATGGGATGGTAACCCGTGCCCACGGCAGTCTGCGTGAGCCCCTCTGGGAGTACCTCACGACCATCCCGACGGCGAAAGCGCAGTTCGCGGCCCAGCAGACGCGCCTGAGCATTGTGGGCCACACTCACACGCCGCTGGTAATCCACGAAGAGGACGACGGTGAGATCAGCGCCGAGGTCCCCGGGGAAGCCGACATTGTCTTCGTCCGGGACGGCCGCCATTGCATCAACCCGGGCGGGGTCGGCCAGCCACGCGACGGCGACCCGCGGGCGTCCTATGCCGTCCTCAACCTTGCGACCGGGACCGCTTCCTTCTACCGGGTCGCGTACGATATCGGGGCCGTGCAGAGCCGAATGCGTGCCGCCGGACTTCCCGAACCGCTGATCGACCGCCTCGCCCGGGGCCGTTGAACCGACGAAGGAGCAACCTTGGCTGAGACTCTCATTGTAGCCATCGGCTTCCGGGCTGAAGCCGACGTAGTTCGCGCGATCGAAGCAATAGACCCCCGCATCAAAGTCGTCACGTTCCCGCAGATCGCCTCGTCGCGACCGATGGAACCGGAAGTGAAGGCGAAGATCCTTCGCGGCCTCGCACCAGTGGAAATCATGCTTGTGCAGGCCAACACGACCCGCGAGTACTACGAGGCGGCGCCCGGACTGAAATGGGTCCAGGTCATTGCCGCAGGCGTGGAGCGCCTGGCCGAGGAAGGCCTGCTACGGCGCGGCTTCCAGGTCACGAATATCAAAGGGCTCAGCGCTCCCGCCATCGCGGAATGGGTTCTCGGGACAATGGTGATGCTGGAGAAGGGCCTGCACACATCGGTCCGGGACCAGGTCGAACACCGCTGGGGCCGCCATTTCGTCGGTGAGCTGACCGGAAAGACCGTTGGCATCGTCGGGATGGGCGCAATCGGTCGCGAAACGTCGCGACGGGCGCGTGTCTTCGGGATGCGGGTTGTCGCCACGCGTCGGACGGCCGCAGCCGGGGCGAGTGACCCGGACTGCGACGAGATCTTGAGCTACTCCAATCTCGACCATCTACTGGAGCAATCCGACTACGTTGTCCTCTGCGTCCCGCTAACGCCGGAAACGCAGCATCTCATCGGCGAATCGCAATTCCGAAAGATGAAGCCGAACGCGAAGATCATCAACGTCGCGCGTGGGCAGGTCATCGACCAGGATGCGCTCATCAGGGCGCTCAAGAAGGGCACCATCGCCGGCGCCGCGCTCGACGTGACTGAACCGGAGCCACTGCCGGCGGAAAGCGAACTCTGGGACCTCCCGGGCGTGATCATCACGCCGCACATCTCCGGCTCGATAGACAACTACGTTGGACGCGCGAATGAGGTGTTCACCGACAATTTGCGCCGGTACCTGGCGGGAGAGCCCCTGAACAACCTCGTCGACCCCGAACTCGGGTACTAGTGTAGTGCGTCAACCAGACGGTAATTTATGCAGAGAGGCGCGGGCGTGTCACTGGACCGTTGGTATGCGAGCACGCGCGGTACAGCGATGGGTTTCGGATCATGGCTCTGCAGGGCGAGGTGGTCTTCGATCACCCTTCGAGTTCAAGGACGCGACTTAGGACGCACTACACTAGCCTGGTTCGATTGACCCCAAGGGATCCGCTTCGTAGCTTATTGCAACAACGCATACCGATTCGCCCGGTGCCGAGGGTCCCAGGCGATGACTTTCGGGGAGAGCCATCACGATATGACCAAGGCGCTGAGCGAAAACGGCAAAGTCCCGGTGTCGGCCAGCCTCGGACATCGAATTCGCATTGCGCGGCGCGATGCAGCGATGAGCCAGGGCCAGCTGGCCAACGCGCTGAATACTACGCAAAGCGCGATCAGCCTATACGAAGCGGGACAGCGGTCCGTCGGGATCGACATGCTGCTGAACGTGGCGAAGATCCTGAACCGTCCGCTGCATTACTTCCTCGGCGAAGACGGCGACATGCTCTACGTGAAGGACAGTGACATCGCGGAGCTGATCGCCGAACTGGAACAGCACCCGGAGGACCTTCCGGAACTGCTCGCCTACTGGCAGTTCCTGCGCTGGCGCCGCATGGCTTCCACCAACGGTCACCATTAGACCGGCCTTCGATCGGACCAGACTCAGGCGGCCCCGGACACCCGGGGCCGTTCCGCATCCACGAGCACTCTCGCGGCGGCACCGGCGCGGTAGCCTTCGAGAAGGGCTCTGATTTCGCCGGTCAGCGAACGGTGGTAGCGCTCGCCAACCTCGGCGATGTGCGCTGCCGCGTGCCGCTCGAACGCTTCCAGCCACCTCGCCATCACCGGCTGTGAGTTTGCGGACCTTTCTTCCAGCCGGACCTCAGTAAACCCAACTTCGCGGAGCGACCGAACCATCTCGTCCGTGCCGTCGCCAGGCAGGGAGACAAGAAGCGCGAGGCGCCCTCCCGGGCGGAGAACACGGATTGCCTCCCATGCCATCGCACCCGGGGTGTAACTGAACCCATCGAGGCAGACGATCCCGTCGAAACTGCCATCCGCGAACGGGAGACGACTGACGTCACCGGCGACGATGTCACCGAGGCCCGCACCCTGCAGCCGGGCGAGCCTCAAGCCAACCAGGGAGCAATCGACGCCGACCGTCGTCGCTCCGGTCTCCCGCCCTGCCCAGGCGGCCATGCCTCCGGTGCCGCAGCAGAGGTCGAGGATGCGAGCGCCAGGCCGGGCACGAACGTGTTCGGACAGCAGTCGCAGGTCCTCCTCGGAGGCATACCCGAGCTGTCCGACGTAGCCGTCTCCCAGGGCTTCGCGACTGAGTGCCATGTGCGTCGGGCTGGCCGCGACAGCCGCGTAAAGGCCATCGAAGTAGCGGCCGACTTCGCGCGCTGCCGGCAGGCGATCGCCGCGGGACGAGTCGTCCCATCCCGGCCCGTCCGCCAGCGATGTCAGGCTTCGAGTCCTGCAGCCTGGACACGATCGAGCCAGGCGATTTCTGCTTCCAGGTGGGCCAGCGCGTTGTCGGCGACCAGGCGCCCCGCGCTCCCCGGCAGGTGGGCTTCGTACATCGCCCGCATCGGCCCCACCCGCGCCTCGGTCGCCAGGCGCCGCTCGGCGAAGAGAGCGAGCACCTCGTCGCGTGGCAACGCGCGATAGAACAGGAGCCCCTGCTTGCCCTGCCCGGAAGGTTCCGCGGCTGAGCGCAGGTTCCCCCGCAATAGCTCCAGGAACCGTTCTCGGCCGCTTTCCGTCAGGTGGTAGACCTTGCGCTCGGGGCGACGGCCGACACGTTCGGTCGTAACGCTGACGAGGCCACGTTCGGCGAGGCGGTCCAGCGCGCTGTATGCGGTCGACGGCTTCAGGGCCGAGAACATGGGGAGGCGCTGCTCTATGACCTCGTTCAGCTGGTAACCGTGCATCGCGGAACCTGAGAGCAATCCTAGAAGGAGAAGTTCGTCGTCCACCTTAGTCCCTTGACTGGTCGATATCGACTATTCTACCGTCGACTGATCCAGGCGCACACCGGCGCCTCCGCGAGGGTAGCAGCATGATGGCACACGGCGTGGGGGCAGCTGACTGGGGCGACGGGAAACATGCCCGCGTCTCGTGGAAGTCCCTGGGGCGCATCCTGGCCTATGCCCGCCCCTACCGGCGCTATGTCGTCGTGACGTCACTGCTGGTGCTGGTGACAGCATTGCTCGGGCTCGTCCCGCCGCTGCTCGTCCGGCGAGCGATCGACACGTCCATCCCCGGCCGGGACACATCCGAACTCTACCTTCTCGTTGGCGCGATGGTCGCCTTCCCGGTGGTGGGTGCATTGCTCTCGGTCGCGCAGAACTGGGCCAACACGGTACTCGGCAACCGGATGATGTTCGACATCCGCAACCAGCTCTTCGGGCACCTCCTGCGGATGCCGCTTCGTTTCTACACCGGCACCCGCTCCGGCGAGATCACGTCGCGCCTGACAAACGACGTCAACGGCGTCCAGCAGGTCGTCACCACCAGCTTTACGAACGTGATGACGAACGTGGTCACGGTCGCAACGACGCTTGGCGTGATGTTCTGGCTCAACTGGCAGCTCACTTTGCTCTCGATTGTGGTCCTTCCCGTCTTCATCCTTGCCACCGTCAAAGTCGGCGACATGCGCTTTCGAGCGGCCCGCCGGGTTCAGACAGCGATGAGCGACCTGACAGCGCTCGTCCAGGAGAAGCTCAATATCTCCGGCCTTGTCCTGGTGAAGACGTTCGGGCGCGAACCCCAGGAGATCCGCCGCTTCGACGATGTTTCCGACGAGCTGGCGAAGGGGCAGATCGCCCAGAGCATGGTAGGACGCTGGTTCTTCATGTTCGGCTCGCTCTTCGGATCCGTTTCACCGGCGCTCATCTACGGATACGGCGGCTATCTCGCCATCAACGGAGACATGTCCATCGGGGAGATCATCGCCTTCATCGCGCTGGTGAACCGGCTCTTCATGCCGGTGTCGCAACTACTCACCGTGCACGTCGATGTGGCCGGGTCCATCGCGCTGTTCGACCGCATCTTCGACTACCTCGATCGACCGGTAGAAATCGAGGAGAAGCCAGGGGCGACAACCCTCACAGAGGTCGACGGTCGCGTCACCTACGACGGGGTGGGGTTCGCCTATGAACCCGGTCGGCCCGTCCTCAGCGACGTCAGCTTCGAGGCAAAGCCGGGACAGATGGTCGCGCTTGTAGGCCCATCCGGCGCGGGCAAGACGACGATCACCTACCTGCTCCCTCGCCTCTATGACCCGTCGAGCGGCTCAATTGCGATTGACGGGCACGACGTGACAGACCTCACCCTCGCGAGTCTGAGCCAGCACATCGGAATGGTGACGCAGGAGACCTACCTCTTCTACGCCTCGGTCCGGGAGAACCTGCGCTACGGGAAGCCTGATGCGACGGACGCCGAAATCGAGGCAGCCGCAAAGGCAGCCCACATCCACGAGGTCATCGTTGCGATGCCGAAGGGCTACGACACCCAGGTCGGCGAGCGCGGCTATCGCCTGTCGGGCGGCGAAAAACAGCGGCTCGCCATCGCCCGCATCATCCTCAAAGACCCGCGCATTCTCGTGCTCGACGAAGCCACCAGTTCGCTCGACAGCCACAGCGAGCGCCTCATCAAGGAAGCGCTGGAACCACTCCTGAAGACGCGCACGTCGATCGTGATCGCCCACCGGCTCTCAACGATCCTCTCGGCCGATCAGATCCTTGTGATCGACGGGGGCCGAATCGTGGAACGCGGCAATCACGCCGACTTGCTCGCCGCCGGCGGCTTCTACGCGAAGATCTATAACGAGCAGTTCAAGGGCGGAACCGTTGAGTTCGACGCACCGCTCGCCGACCTGCCAACCGAAGCAGCGGCACCGACGGCCAACGGCCATCCGGGCACTGCTTCTCCCATGGGTGGCCACCCGCACGGAATGCCAATGGGAAGCGGTCACCCGGGCGGCATGCCTATGGGCGGTGGACACCCCGGCGGCATGCCCCCGCACTAGGGCAGACGCCACTACAATCGAGCCAGGAAACCTGCCCGGAGAACGCCATGGTCCGCCGCCTCTGCGACGAAACCGATGCCCGCCGCCTTCTGAACCCGGGCCCCGTTGCGATTGTCACGACCGAATGGCGAGGAATGACGAATGCCGCCCCGGTCGCTTGGACGGCGCCCCTCTCGATGCAACCCCCGCTTATCGGCGTGGTGATTCATCCGCACCGGCACACCGCCGACATGATCCGCTTCAGCGAAGAATTCGCGATCAACATCCCCGGCCCCTCGCTTCTGAAGCAGACGGCGTTCCTGGGCAGCCAGACAGGGCTCAACACCAACAAACTGGAGTCCGCCGGGCTGTCCGTCTTCCACGGGGATCGGATCGACGCGCCGTTGATCGAAGACTGCCTGGCGTGGATCGAATGCGGCCTGCAGGACGTCATCCCAATTGGGGACCACACCCTTTTCGTCGCCAAGGTTGTCCGCGTACAGGCGCTCGATGAAGCCTACGCACAGGTCTGGAAGCTCGAAGAGCGGCGCTACAGCCCCCTGACCTACATCGGCGGCACGAAGTACGCCATAATCGGGGATCCCCTTGAGGCCGTGGTCGAGGTGGACGTCAGCGGCGGCCTCGTTGGCGAGACCGCCGCTGAACGTGAACAGCGCGAAGAGGAAGAAGCCCGGGAGCGCGAACTGCGCAAGGCCGAGGGCGACGAAGGCTTCGCGGAGATGAAGTCCTCTTAGCCTCGCGACTCGATCGGCACGTAGGCGCGGTTGTCGGCACCTTCGTAGAGCGCGTTCGGACGCACCAGGCGATTGTCGGCGTACTGCTCCAGCAGGTGGGCGGTCCAGCCAGTGATCCGCGATACCGCGAAGATCGGCGTGTACAGGTCCACCGGAATGCCGAGCATCTTGTAGACCGACGCGCTGAAGAAGTCGACGTTGGGATAGAGGGGCCGGCCTTCGAGCTTGCGAGCCACGTAGTCCCGCAGCTTGAGCGAGAGTTCGAAGTACTTGCCGTCGGGCGACTCTGCCGCGATCTCGTGCCCCAGGCGTTCGAGGATGATCGCCCGCGGGTCGGTGGTCTTGTAGACGCGGTGGCCGATGCCCATCACGCGCTCGCCCCGGCTGAGCATTGCCTCGACGTAGGAAGCGATGTTCTGCTCCGTCCCGATGGCTTCGAGCGTGTGGAAAACGGCTTCGTTGGCGCCGCCGTGGAGCGGCCCTTTAAGCGTGCCGATGGCCGAAGCAATCGCCGAATACATGTCGCTGAGGGTCGAAGCCGTGATGATCGCGGAAAACGTGGACGCGTTCATCTCGTGCTCTGCATGGAGCACGAGCACAACATCGAAGACGTGCGCTTCCAGTTCGCTCGGTTCGCGGCCCTTGAGCATGTAGAGGAAATTCGCAGCGTGTCCGAGGTCATCGCGGGGTGGCACAACCGGCTGCCCCGTGCGGATCCGGTGGTACGCGGCGAGCACCGTCGCCATCTTCGCCGTCAGCCGGGCGGCGGTCTGCTTGAGACCTGAGGTCGTCAGGTCGCTCGAGAGCGGGTCCACTGCGCCGAGGACCTCGACGGCGATCTCCAGGGTGCGCATCGGTCGAACGTGGGGGTAAAGCTCGCGGAGCAGGCGCTCGACCATCTCGTCGAGGTTCCGCTCTGAGAGCAGGGTCGCGTTCAGGCTGGCGAGTTCGGCCTTGCCCGGCAGGCGCTGGTTCCAGAGCAGGTACGCGACCTCCTCGAAGGTCGAGTGCTCGGCCAGGTCAAAGATGTTGTAGCCGGAATAGACGAGTTCACCCTTGATGCCGTCGATCCGGCAGAGACGGGTGGCGGTTACATTGACGCCTTCGAGGCCGCGGGCGACTGTTTCGGTGGTCATTGGACGTTTGCTCCTGGTGGTTCGGTGCCCGGGCTTCGGGTCGAGCGATTGTATACAACCGGAGCTTACATCGCGCCAGGGGACGGATGCATACGAAATCCCACTATATCAGCGGGCAGGCATGGGCGGGCAATTCGGCCTGGCCTGGCCGGGACTTAGATGCGTTCCGCCACCAGGTCGCCCATCTTCACCGTGTCCACGACGCTCGACCCGGTGCCAGCGATGTCCGGCGTCCGGTAGCCGTCGCGGATCACCGCGTCGACAGCCTCCTCGATTGCCGCCGCCTCCGATTCGAGCCCGAGCGAGAGTCGCAGCATCATCGCCGTGCTGAGGATCATGGCGAGCGGATTGGCCTTGCGCTGGCCCATGATGTCGGGCGCGCTGCCGTGGATCGGCTCATATAGGCCGATGCCCGTGCCGTCCTTACGCCTCTTGCCGAGACTCGCGGAAGGCATCATGCCCATCGAGCCCGCGAGCATCGCCGCTTCGTCGGTAAGGATGTCGCCGAACATGTTCTCCGTGACGATGACATCGAAGCTGGCGGGCCGACGCAGGAGATACATCGCGCACGCGTCCACCAGGATGTGCTCGCATTCGACGTCGGGGTAGAGCTTCGAAACCTCGGTTGCGATTTCGCGCCACATCTGGCCGGTGCGAAGGACGTTCGCCTTGTCGACGCTGGTGACCTTCTTGCGGCGCTGGCGGGCTAACTGGAAGGCAACGTGGCAGACGCGCGCGACCTCTTTTTCGCTGTAGCGAAGGGTATCGACCGCCTGGCGGCCGCTCGCGCTCTCCCAGCGCTTCTTCGGCTGGCCGAAGTAGAGACCGCCCGTGAGTTCGCGGATGACGACCATGTCGGTCCCCTGCAGGACCTCCGGCTTCAGCGAACTGTCAGCGATCATGAGCGGGTGGATGCGGACGGGACGAAGGTTCGCGAACAGTCCCAGTTGCTTGCGCATCCCCAAGATCGCGTCTTCCGGCCGGACAAGGGCCTTGGGGTCGTCCCACTTCGGGCCTCCGACGGCCCCGAAGAGAACGGCACGGGACGCCTTCGCCTTCGTGATCGTCTCAGGCCGGAGAGCGATGCCGTACTTATCGATCCCGGCTCCGCCGATGGTCTCCGTCTCGTATTCGAACTCGTGCTTGAAACGGCGTTCGATGCGGGCGAGAACCTTCGTGGCCTCTTCCATGACCTCCGGACCGATGCCATCGCCGGGAGTGAGCAGAATCTTGAAGGAAGGCATATCAGCAGGTCACAGGGGGATTCCCCTGTATCTCCATTTCATGCGGGTGCCTGCGAAAGTACGCCACGATGGGGCCATACGTCCAAGTCTGAGCGGTCATACGCCTCATGGCGGCGGGAGATTAGGAGCGCGAGACCACGGATGCCGGCTGCGCGATTGCCTCGGCCAGCCGGCGAAGGTACTCGGCACGCGGAATCTCAACGGCTCCCATGCTGGCTGTGTGCGAGTTCGCGACCTGGACATCGACGAGCTGGATGCTCGTTCGCTCGGCTTCTTCCATGAGGGCCACCATGGCCACCTTCGAGGCGTCGGTTACGGTGTGGAACATCGACTCGGCGCCAAACAGGCCACCGATCCGGACACCATAGAGTCCGCCAGCAAGGCCGCCATCGCTGGTCCAGACTTCGAAGCTCTGCGCCCAGCCGAGCTCATGGAGCTGGCAGTAGGCATCAATGATCGAGGAGGTGACCCAGGTCCCTTCCTCGCGATCCGCACAGGCCCGGATAACCCGCTCGAAAGCCGCGTTCATCGTCACGCGGAAACGTCCGCTCTGGAGCGTGCGGGCGAGGCGTCGCGAGACATGGAGAGCGCCGACCGGGATGATGGCGCGCGGTTCGGGCGAGAACCAGAGTCGCTCTCCATCGGGGTGGGGCCACGGAAAGATCCCGCGCCGGTAGGCCTCGATGATCGTCTCGGGGGCGAAGTCACCACCGGTTGCAACGAGGCCGGACGGATCGGAATAGAGGGGATCCGGGAACCGGTAGCGGCAGGGCCGCAGCGCCTGGGGCACGATCGCCCGGGCCACCTGCACCTCAACGATTAGCGCCATCGGGGCGCAGCCTAGACCGCCGCGAGCGTCTTTGGGTAGAGGGCCGAACGATTCGCTTCGTACGCATCGACCTTCTCGCCTTCGAGAAGGGTCAGGCCAATGTCGTCCAGCCCCTCGATCAAGCAGCGCTTCACGAACTGATCGACTTCGAACTTTCGCACGAAGCTCCCGTCCACTGTCGAGACCGTCTGGGAAACCAGGTCGACGACGATTTCCGATGCCGGGAGTTCCTCGGCTCGGGCCACCAGGTGATCGATGTCCTTCTGGGGGAGCGTCACTGTGAGGAGGCCAATCTTGGCACAGTTGTTACGGAAGATGTCGGCGAAGCTGGGAGCGATCAGGACCTTGAGCCCAAGCCCTTCGAGCGCCCAGGGGGCATGCTCACGCGATGAGCCGCACCCGAAATTGGGACCCGCCAGCAGGATCTGCGCGCCGGCGTAAGCGGGATTGTTGAGGACGAAGGTTGGGTCCTTCCGCCATGACTCGAATGCGAACTCTCCGAAGCCCGTCCGCTCGATCCGCTTCAGGTATTGAGCCGGGATGATCTGGTCAGTGTCGACGTCCGCGCGGTTGAGCGGGATCGCGTTGCCCTTGACCGTCTTAAACTTGTCCATCAATCCACCTTCCATTCGCGGATGTCGACGAAGTGGCCGGCGATTGCGGCCGCGGCGGCCATCTCGGGGCTGACGAGATGCGTCCGCCCGCCCGGTCCTTGGCGTCCTTCGAAGTTGCGGTTCGAGGTCGAAGCGCAGCGTTCGCCGGGAAGCAGGAAGTCCGGGTTCATGCCGAGGCACATGGAGCAGCCCGCGTCGCGCCATTCGAAGCCAGCTTCCGAGAAGATACGGTCGAGGCCTTCTCTCTCCGCCTGGAGCTTCACCAGCCCCGAGCCCGGCACAACCATCGCGCGAACCGTCTTCGCGACGGTCTTACCGCGGACGACAGCCGCGGCGGCGCGCAGGTCTTCGATGCGGGAATTCGTGCATGAACCGATGAAGACACGGTCGAGCGAAATATCCTGCACCGCCGTCCCGGCCTTCAGGCCCATGTAGGTCAGCGACCGCTCGGCGAGCTCCGCCGCCTGTGTGGTAGCGGCAGACGCCGGGTCCGGGATCCGGCCCGTCACGTTGACACTCTGCGCGGGCGTCGTGCCCCAGGTAACGCACGGCTCAATCGCGGCGCCGTCCAGCACGATGTTGGCATCGAACTTCGCTCCAGGATCCGTGCCCAGGGAGCGCCATGCATCGAGCGCGCGTTCCCAGTCCTTACCTTTCGGAGCGTAGGGGCGGCCTTCCATGTACTTGAACGTGGTCTCGTCCGGGGCCACGAGGCCCGCCCGGGCTCCACCCTCGATCGACATGTTGCAGACGGTCATCCGGCCCTCCATCGAGAGCGCACGGAAGACGTCGCCGCGGTACTCGATGACGTGGCCGACCCCTCCCGACACTCCGATCTCCCGGATGACGGCGAGGATCGTGTCCTTTGCCGTTACCCCGGGCCGAAGCTCGCCGTTGACCTCGATCGACATGGTCTTTGGCCGGGCCTGCTGCAGCGTCTGCGTCGCAAGGACATGTTCGACTTCGGAGGTGCCGATCCCGAACGCGAGGCAACCGAAGGCACCGTGAGTGGCGGTGTGACTGTCACCACAGACGATCGTCATGCCCGGCTGAGTGAGCCCCTGCTCCGGGGAGATCACATGGACGATGCCCTGACGAACATCGCTGACTCCGTAGAGCGGGACGCCGAACTCGTCGCAATTGCTGCGAAGGGCTTCGACCTGCTGCACCGAGAGCGGATCTGTCCACGGCTTGTCGCGGTCGGCCGTTGGCACGTTATGGTCGACTGTGGCGAGAGTGAGGTCCGGACGCCGGACCTTGCGGCCGGCCAGTCTCAGCCCCTCGAACGCCTGCGGCGACGTCACCTCGTGCACGAGGTGGAGGTCGATGTAGAGCAAATCCGGCTTCCCGGGTTCAGTGCGGACAACGTGGTTGTCCCAGATCTTCTCAGAGGTGGTTCGCGGTTCAGCCATGAGGTTCTCCGTTGGGTCGGCACACCGTGGACGGTCGGCCGGGGAGCCTTCATCGTAGCGCAGCTACCGTCATCGGGCATCGAGGCAAGCGGGGACCTTGCTGGCCCCCCGCGCTCACCCCCTAGCCGATGAAGATCATCGCGTAGATGTGTCGGCCGTCCGCAGTGGTGAGTTCTCCGATCCCAACCCTAGAGTAGTCGGCCGCGAGGATGTTCGCGCGATGGTCCGGGCTCTGCATGAGGGCCGCGAAGGCGCGAACCGGGGATTCCGTGATTGGGAAGTCGTTGAGCGCCAGGTTCTCGCCGGCCCACTTGTAGCGGCTGCCCGTGAGGGCGAGCAGTTCCGTGTACATGGTGTACCCGGCGGTGTCGACGTGGCCGAAGTACCCCTGGTCAGCCATCTGCTGGGCGCGGACCCGGGCGAGGTGGGTGAGTGCTTCGTCCGCCACGAGTGGCGCTAATCCCTGCTGAGCCCGAGCCGTGTTGGTGGCAGCCAGGATGCTGCGCTCAGCCGCGGAAACCGGGCCATCCGGAACGGCCGGGAGGTAGAAGGTGGGGGCGGGCGTCGGCACCGCGGCGACTTCTTCGGAAACGGCGGGAGCCGCAACGGGCGCTACGGAGGCGGTCCGGATCCCCGCAACGGCAGGGCCATCAGACAGGGGTACGACCCGCGGTTCGGCGGTTCGGTGCGTGGGAAGGCCGTCGTTCATGATCTGTGCTACCGCCGGGCTCCGCTGGAGCGAAAACGCAAGGCCCGCGCCGCAGAGGCAGAGCGCTGCGCAGAGCAGCATCGCATCGTGGGCCGTATGCCACGGGCGTGGGTTTGTCGTTGGAAAGCTTGCCATGTCCCCTCTCCCGGGGGACCACCTGCCAAATGGTTTGCCGTGCCATTGGTGGTCCCACCGTTCCACACGACGGCCACCGGCGACAGAACCGGGTGCGGGGAGAGAAGGTCAGGTGACGAGGGCGTGGCAGAAACGAACGCGGGGGCCGAATCAGGGAGTGGCGGTCGCCAGGGGAGTGGCCGAAACAGCGGACGCAGCAGTAGTGGCAGCCGGGGTGCCGGGCATCCCCGTGGTGACAGGCGACGCGCTCGCCGAGGTTGGCGTTTGGACCGTGATGACGGTACCGGGCTGGATCGTGCGGTTGGCAGAGGGTGACGGCCCAGCGGCGTTTCCGGACCCCCCGGTGCCACGGAAGATAGCGGTCCCCAGGAGCACAGCGGTGAGCAGGATCACCCCGGCGCCCGCCAGGATCATCAATCGTCGGTCGGGGAGGCGGACGGGCTCCGAAGGCTCGCGTTCGCTGAGGACACCGCCCGAGTGGCCGCTCTTCTTGCGCCCGTGACCCAGGTTTCCCCGTGTCCGAACGACGGGCTCGAGTTCAGCCTCCCAGTCATCTTCGACCTCGGAGATGACTCGTCGGTGCGGCAGCGCGGGCGGTGGTGCGGGGGCATCCGGGACCTCCCAGGCGGCCGGCTCGGAGACAGGTGGAAGAATAGTCGCCACGGGTGGCTCCGGGGCCGCTCCAGCCGGCGGCCAGGTGGCGACCAGTTCATCCAGCAGGGGCGCGGTATCGATGTCGAGAAGGCGCCCGTAGACCCGGAGAAAGCCCCGAACGTACACGGGAGCCGGGATGTCGTCGAACTGGTCCGCTTCCAGGGCTTCGACGTAGTGGACCGGGATGCGGCTGGCGGACGCCACCTCTTCGATGGTGAGCCCACGTCTCTCTCGCGCCTGCCTCAGCACTGCGCCAATCGCCACGACCTGCTCCCGAACCCGCCACCGGGCGGTTTTGCCGCCGTGGATCTCACCGTACCATGCCAGTGAGACATGGTCGGCCTACTGATGCGAAGACGTGATGATCTGACCTGGAAGGCTGTTATCTGGGCGGCCACCATAGCCGCGCTGGGGTGGATGACCCCTTTCGAGGCGGAAGCACAGCCGTCTCCGCCCGCCACCTTCAGCGGCAGTGCGACCGTCGACGGGAAGGCGCCGGCCGATGGAACGACAGTCCGGGCATTCATCGAAGGCCACGACTGCACGCAACCCGGGGCGGCCGGGATGGTGCGTCAGGGTACCTCCGCCCTCTACCGGATCGAGGTCCTCGCTGACTCGCAGATGCCCGGCTGCGGAAGCGAGGGGCGCCTCGTGACGTTCGCCGTGGGGGGACAGCCAGCCAGCGAGAACGGCACATGGAGATCTGTCCCGCAGACTCTCAACCTCACTGCGTCGACGGCAACGACTACAGCAACGGCCACGCCACCAGCGGCGGCGCCCACAATCCCCAACGGGATGCTCGCGTCCGGGGCCGCCACGGCAAGTGTCGTTGCTACCAGCCCAGCACCGACGAGCCCAACCCCGCTCGTTATGGTCGGCTCGGGCACGCCCGAAGGCGGATTGCTGAACCCCGACTCCCCCGGAACTGAAAGTGGCGGGGAACGCGGTCTGTCGAAATTCGATGCTCTCGCTGCCGCGAGCGTAGGCGGGTTCTTCGTCACCGCCTGCCTGGGCTGGGCGTGGACGCGGCACCGCCGCCCCGGACCGGGAGAAAGGTCGGATTAACCAGTCACACCGCGCTCCACCCGAGCGTCTGTGTACGCTAGAAGGCAGGCGAGTTGGGGGCAGGAAAGCCTATGCGCCGTAAGGTCTTGCGGTCGCTGGCCGGGTTAGCGTTCATCGCGGGGGCGTTGCTGATCGTTGCCGGTTTCTCCTGCAGTTCGAACCCGCCCAAATCAACGGCGAGTCTCACGCCGTTCGACGTTCGGACCGCGACGCCGCAGGCTTCCCCCGAAGCCACTGCGGTCGCTGAGACCCCCGCCGCCACTCCAACAGTCGCACCGACGGTCACGTCGACGCCTTACGACGGGTCAGTCGGACGCATGACGATCCCGAGCATCGGTGTTGATTACCCGCTGGAGCAGATCGGACTGCTTCCGGGGAATGTGCTCGACACCCCACATGATGCGCAGGGCAAGATCGGCTGGTACTACATCTACCCCAAGCCGGGATTCGGCGGGAACGCGGTGTTCTCCGGGCACGTGAACTACGACTTCAAGCAGGGGCCCTTCGCCAACCTCGCCAAAGTGCAGGCAGGCGATGAGATCATCATCCAGATGGACAACGGCACGCAGTACACCTACCGAGTCTTCCGCAAGCAGCGTTATGACGTCTCCACGATGCCCATGGCGGAGATCATTTGGCCTTCGGACAGGCCGGCGGACAAGGAATGGATCACGCTGATCACCTGTGGCGGGAACTTCGTCGCCACCCAGTCCAACGGGCTTGGCGAATACACGCAGCGCGACGTTGTCGTAGCCGAACGCGTCTCATAGCCCCCGAAATAGGGCGTGGCTATCCGGATCGATTTACCCGAAATCGCCCCTATCGGGCCCGCCGCATAACCTGACTGTAGCTTCAGCGGCGGGGGCAAGGGGTGCGCTGGGTTCAGGAACTTGGAGGCCGAAAGCTCGGGCTTCTTTCGGCAACGATTGTCGCGTTTATCGCCGGGATTGTGCTCGTGGTCGTTGCATTTTCCTCGTCAGGGGTCGATGCGAAGCCCGGTGTCAGCTCTGTAATCACGCCTTTCGCGATCTCGCCGACACCGACGGTGGCGGGACAACCATCGCCAACGGCGACCGCCCCTCCTTCGACCGGCGCCGTCGCCCGGATGAAGGTCCCGTCTCTCGGAATCGACTTCGCGATCGAGCCGCTCGGTATCCTGCCCAGCAACGAACTGGACACGCCCCACGACGCAAACAACAAGATTGGCTGGTACCACGGTTACGTCGTCACGAACGCTTCGGGTGACGTCTCGTACCATTTCGATAGCATCCCCGACCCGTCCCGCATTGGCAGCGATACCCATATCCTGAAGCCCGGCTACGGCACCAATTCGGTCTTCTCGGCACACGAGAGCTGGAATTTCCAGGCTGGCCCTTTCAAGGACCTGAACAAGGCCAATCCCGGCGACCTCATCGTTGTCGATATGGACGACGGCCGCGAATACACGTACAAGATCTTCTCCAAGCAGCGCTACGACGTGAACACGATCCCCATGGGCGACCTCATCTGGCCGAAGGACCGCCCCGCCGACAAAGAATGGATCACGCTGATCACCTGCGGTGGCAACTTCGTGGCGACGCAGGCGAACGGCCTGGGCGAATACACCCAGCGCGACGTCGTCCTCGCCGAGCGAATCAGCTAACCACCAGCGGGTGGGCAATCCCTTAAGCGCCTTCCCTGTCGAGGATCGGCGTCCACCCGATGGGCGGTGCGGGGACCCGAGGGTACGCTCGCCTCATGCGACTACGACCCAGGTTCCCGGCGTTTAGACGCCCGCTGTTGCTGCTCCCGGTTCTGCTGGTTGCCAGCGCAGGATGCTTGGTCCAACCGCAGGCACAGGCGGGAGGCCCCACGCCGGTCGGCGATGGCGCATCGCGGTTGCCGCAACTGCTCCAGCAGCTCCAGGCTGGAGGCTCGGCCCTCGAACTCTTCGATGCCAGTCCCACGTCGACCACGACGGTGCCGGCGGCCGTCACCTCGACCATGCAGGCGCAGGTCCTCGGCGTCCAGGACAGCCCGACGAAGACGCCCACCCCGGCCGGCACCTTCAGTGGCGGGACGACGAGCACACCAACGCCGACAGCGACTCCTCACCTGATCACCCCGACAGCAACGCCGAAGCGCGCCACACCAACCCCGACGCCCTCGCCCACCCCGGGTGCTTCACCAACGACGGGGCCATAGCGAATGGCCGATTCATCTCGGATGCGATGTAGTGTCTGTGGCGTAGCCCTGCCCTTCGACGACTGGGCGCGCGGCCAACGCCGCTGCGAAGATTGCGCCCGGCTGGCGGCCCTCCGGGGGCCCGCTGCTACCTATACGCCAACGGGGTCGCGGTCGACGCTCGCCGAACGAGCAGCCGCGCAACAGGATTACCGCACCAACGAACGCATCCTCGATGAACTGCCGGACTCACTTCTGAACGAACTCGTCGCCGCCCTCGAGGCGGAGGCTCGCGGGGACCCCATGCCCGGCTCGACACCGCTCCGGGATGTCATGGACGAAATCCGCCTGGGCCGCTCGCCGCGCGAATTGCGATGGACGACATGGGGCTTCGCGGCCGGGTTCGCGGTCAACGTAGGACTCGCGAAGTACGCCCAGATGACAACGTCCGCGCCAATGTCGGAGTTCATCGGGCCGCTCCTTCTCGGAGGACTGGTGGCAGGCACCGTTTGTGCCGCGATCGGCTGGGGCGTGGCCAAGCTGCGGGACCCGGCGTCCGGGACCTGACACTCCGACCTCCGCCCTGTAGGCTTCCGCTGTGCATCCCGAAGCCCTGAGCGTCACGCTGGTGGGGCCGTTGCCCGGCGAGCGATGGGTCAGCATCCAACGGTATGTCGAAGCCATCCTCGCAGGGCAGGACGGGTTCGTGGCATCCGAGGCGCCTACGCTGCCGGACCTGCGTTACACCTCGGTAGGGGCATTCCGTGCCCGCTACCGACGCCTTCCCGCCCTTCTCCGCCAGATACCCGCAACAGGAGAACTCGTGCACATCGCCGACCAGGCGCTCGGGCACCTCGTCGACTGCTTCCCCCAAACCCCCACGATCGTCACCTGTCACGACCTCATGCCCCTGACGCTGGACGGGAACTACCCGACCCGCTTTGGCGGCTGGCTCGACAGCCACCTCCTCCGCCGGAGCCTCGCCGCGATGACGCACGCTACCCGTATCATCACCGTCTCGGAGCACACCGCGGGCGACCTTGTCCGCGTGCTCGGCGTCGCCCGCGACCGGATCACTGTCGTCCCGAACATCCTGAACGATGCTTACCGGCCGCGCGAAGACGCCGAGGAATGGTTGAAGGCGCGCGGAATTGTTCTCCCGGCGGGGCCGCGAGTGCTCAGCGTTGGGCATACCCGGCCCTACAAGGACCTGGAGCGCCTGCTGATCGCGATGGGCGAACCGGCACTGCGCGCCGCCACGCTCGTGCGTGTCGGGGAGTCGCTTACGCCCGCGCAGCGAGCGCTTGCCGGCCACCACAGCCTGGATGGCCGACTGGTCGAACTCGGGCACCGGGAACCTGCGACACTGGCTCGAATCTATTCGTCGTGCGACGTACTCTCGCAGCAAAGCCGGAGCGAAGGATTCGGAGTGCCGGTCATCGAGGCAATGGGCTGCGGACTCCCGGTGGTCTGCAGTGATGGCGGCGCGCTGCCCGAGGTCGCCGGTGGCGCCGCGGTCGTGGTGAAGGCCGGTAATGCCAACGACTCAGGCGCGGGAGAGCTCGCCGCCGCGCTGGGCGGCATATTGCGCGATGGCGCCGTGGCCTCGATGCTCAGGAAACAGGGCCTCGCCCAGGCGGAGGCCTTCCGACCCGCGGCCGTGATCCCACAGCTAACCACGGCTTACGAACGAGCGATTGAGGAGCACCGACAATGAGGGTTCTGATTACCGGCGGGGCCGGATTCATTGGTTCGCACGTGGCAGATGCTTTCGTTGCCCTCGGCCACGAGGTCCTCGTCGTCGACAACCTTTCGACCGGTCACCGCGAGAACGTCCCCTCAGCCGCAGAATTCGTCGAAATCGACCTCGCAGATGACGGCCTCGCCGATGTGTTCGAGCGTTTCCGCCCCGAGGTCGTCGATCACTTCGCGGCGCAGGCGAGCGTAAAGGTCAGCACGACCAACGCCATCTTCGACCTCACCGTGAACGGTGGAGGCACGGCACGGATCGCGGAGCTCTGCAGCCGCTTCGGCGTGCGTAAGATGATCTACGCGTCGACCGGCGGTGCGTTGTACGGCAACCCGGAGATCTGGCCGGTGACGGAGGAGCATCCGATCAAGCCGCTTTCGCCCTACGGCCTTTCGAAGCGAGTGGGCGAGCTCTACATCGATTTCTACCGCCGCCAGTCGGGCCTCAACGCCACAATCCTGCGATACGCGAACGCCTTCGGCCCCCGGCAGGACCCGAACGGAGAAGCGGGCGTGGTCGCGATCTTCAGCGGCCAGCTCCTCCGCGGTGCACCGTGCACGATCGACGGCGACGGCGAACAGAAGAAGGACTACGTCTACGTCGCCGACATCGCCCGCGCCAACGTCCTCGCCCTCCATCACGGCGATGGCGAGGCGTTCAACATCGGGACCGGCCGCGGGACATCGGTCAACGCGATTTTCCAGACATTGAAGGCCGTGACCGGGAGCAAAGCCGACGCCCGCTACGGTCCGCCACGACCCGGCGACGTGCGTGACATCTGGCTTGAGTACGCGAAGGCGAAGCAGGGTCTTGGCTGGGAACCCACCGTCTCCTTCGAGGAAGGGCTTCGCCAGACCGTCGAGGCGATGCGAGCAGCCGGGTAGCCAGCGGGTTCAGCCCAGGAACGGG
>DATCGT010000442.1:0-3256 GCA_036508775.1 Tepidiformaceae bacterium
AGATAAGCCCTCCCGAAACTTCACCCCGCAAGGAGCTGACACATCGAGCGCGGGGCCGCCCGATTCACTTTTCCGAGGAGCGCCGCACAGGAGCTAGACGCACCTCGTCGCGTCGCCTACGGTGCGCGAATGCATCACGGCGAGTTCCGCGATAACCGTCTCGTTGCCGTCTACGACGCTGAGTGCCCGTGGTCTCGTGATGACGACTTCTTCCTTTCGGTCGTCAACGAAAGGCCAGCCTCTCGAGTGCTCGATCTCGGCTGCGGCACCGGTCGCCTCGCGCTTGGCCTCGCGCAGGCCGGGCATGCAGTGACTGGCGTGGACCCAGCCGCGGCATCCCTCGACGTAGCACGGTGCAGGCCAGGGGCCGACGGCGTTGTCTGGATTGAGGGCACCTCGGCGACGCTGGCATCTGCGGCATTCGACACGGCTGTAATGACCAGCCACGTCGCGCAGTTCTTCCTCACCGACGGGGAATGGGCCGACGCGCTCGCAAATGTCCACCGGGCCCTCGTCCCCAGTGGTCGCTTGGTGTTCGACAGCCGGGATCCTGATGCACTCGCCTGGGAACGCTGGAACCCGTCCGATTCCCGACACGAGGTTCAACTTCCTGACGGTTCGCCAGTAACCGTGTGGACCGAAGTCATTGACGTCCGAGACGGACTCGTCTCGTTCGTGCACCACTACGCCTTCGGTCGCGAAGAGTTCCTCAGCGAAGCCACGCTCTGCTTTCGTACGGAATCAGATCTCAGAGAGTCGCTAGCACAAGCAGGATTCCGCATCGAAGGCATCTACGGCGGCTGGGCACGCCAGCCGATCGGCGACGGCGACGGCGACGGGGAGTTCCTCGTCCTTGCCCGCCGCTGATGCTACTCGCCGGGCATGACCCCCCAGCTTAGACGCGCCCGAAGCCTGATCATCCCCCTTTTAGGGGCATTCGGCGCCCGCGACGGTTGCCGTCAACTGAACCCGGACGCCAAGAAGCAAAGAAGGCTGGCGGCCCTTTCGGAACCGCCAGCCTTCGAAGAGACGAAACCTGCGTGGGGTTTAGCCCTGGGCGTCTCGCTCGGCCTTGAAGGCCGGGTAAGTCTTCCGGTTGTCCCACATCACCTGGGCGCCTTCGAGGCTCGTGATCGCGCCCCAGTTGTCGTTGACCCACTCGGCGTCCTTGAATCCGTCCATGCCCGGGCGGACGCCAGGGCCCTTTACCAGCGCGGCACGGTTGAAGTTGCCAGCGCCGGCTTCGATGATCATCCCGCTGTCCTGGCACTCCTTCGAGGCCATGTAAACAACCGCGGGCACGACATAATCGGGCTTCATGCGCTCGACCATTTCGGGCGGCATCACCGTCTGTGTCATTCGCGTGCCCGCCACCGGCGCAACGCAGTTGACGTTGACGTTGTACTTCAGGCCTTCCTGCTTGAGGACGTTCATGAGGCCAATCATGCCGGTCTTGGCCGCACCGTAGTTCGCCTGGCCGAAGTTGCCCCAGATCCCCGAGGAGGACGACGTCAGGATGACGCGGCCATACGCCTGCTGGCGGAAGACCGGCCATACGGCGCGCAGGACCGTGAAGGAGCCCTTGATGTGGACGGCGAAGACCTTGTCCCAGTCGTCCTCACTCATGTTGTGGAAAGCGATGTCCCGGAGGATGCCGGCGTTGCAGATGACGACGTCGCAGCGGCCGAAGCTGTCCATCGCCGTCTTGATGATGTTGAAGCCGCCTTCGTAGCTGGCAACGCTGTCATAGTTCGGCACCGCCGTGCCGCCCAGCGCCTTGATCTCGTCGACAACCTTCTGGGCCGCTGAGCGGTTCTCGCCCTGCCCGTGAGGGTCGCCGCCAAGGTCGTTGACGACCACCTTCGCGCCACGCTTCGCCAGGTCCAGCGCATACGACCTGCCCAGGCCGCCGCCGGCCCCGGTGACAACTGCTACCTGTCCTTCGAACGAAATCGCCATGTATCGACTACCTCTTTCTTGAGTTGTCTGTCCCGATCGCGTTCACCTTCGTCTCATTGTGAAGGCAGTCACGAAGTTCAGACGTTGCAACTCCGGAGGTTACCAGTTCAGGGCGCTAATTTCTGCACGACCCGCATCGCCATAAGCCGATCCCTTGTCGACCATCGTCTGGAACCATGCCTCGGTGCTCGCCACTCGCCACACCAGGGCGACGTTCGCGAGCCTCCCCTGGCGCTCGCGCAGCTGCAGCACTGTGCGCGGGTTGAAGATATCGGACCGTCGTTCGGCCCCCTTCAGCATCCCGTCCACCCATGGCCGCAGTGGCCCGCGCATCCATTCCCGCTGGGGCGGCGCGTAGGCCAGCTTGTCTTTGCGGTCCAGGATCTCGTCCGGGACGATGCCCCGCATCGCTTTCCGAAGCGCAACCTTCGTCACGGCCTTGCTGAGGATCAGATCAGGCTTCAACCCGAAGCAGTACTCCACCAGCCGGTGGTCCAGGAACGGGAGCCGGACCTCGCGGCTGAACGCCATGCTGTTCCGGTCCGCGTACCTCAGGAACTCCGGCAGCTGGGTCGCTGTCTGCCACCGGACCAGTTCATTTCGGAGCCGGTCCGGGAACGGCTGCGAACTGTTGACGTGGGACGGCGAGAACTCCCTGTGGAGTTCCGGTGAGACCAGCGCCGATGACCGGTAATACCACTCGGCCAGGGCATCCCGGAGGGTCCCCGGCAGCAGGTAGTACGCCGAGAACAGCGACGGTTCCCGCAGGCTGTGGTAGCGGCGTGCAAAGGCCGCCATCTCACGCGCTACCTTGTCGATCCGGCCGTGCCTAAGCCAGTGTGCCCAGAACATCCCGTGCGCCTGGTCATACCCGGCGAGCAGTTCGTCCGCGCCCTGCCCGTCGAGGAGCACGGTCGTCTCCTTCTCGTGGGCAAGCTGCATCACCAGCCACTGCGCGTAGGGGCTGGCGCTCGCGATCGGCTCTTCCTGGTGCCACTGCAGCCTGGCGAACTCATCGACGAACCGGTCCGGTTCTACCCAGACCTCGTACCCCTCCGCATCCACCTGGTAGATGACCCGGTCAATGAAGTGTCCTTCGTCGTGCTCGGCCGATTTGAATCGTGCGCTGAACGTCCTCTGGTGGACCCACTGGCTGCTTTTCTGGGCGTTGATGGTCGCCACGATGCTCGACGAGTCGAGCCCGCCGCTGAGCGAACTCCCAACAGGGACATCGCTCCTCAGCCGCAATCTGACTGAATCGAAGAGAAGCTCCCGGAGCCCTTCGACCGCCGCCCGG
>DATCGT010000443.1:0-5228 GCA_036508775.1 Tepidiformaceae bacterium
GCGCATAGATGTTGCCGACGGTCTCGAAAGCGGTGGCCTGCCGGCTGAACGCCGAGTGTGCGCCCAGCATCATGGCTGGATTGTCGACCGCGCCGACGATCGGATCGCTCGGAGAAGCCTTCTGATACTCGGTCGGAGAGAGGTAGAAGACGTCCACCGGCTTGTCGATCGTCTTGGGCAAGGCCAGCCAATGCGCGGCCAGCGAATAGTCGGTCGCCTGTGCGGTAGTTGCGGTGGCGGCGGCGGGTGCGGCGGAGGGCGTCGCCGATACCTTCGGCGTCTCTGTCGGACCACCGCTTCCGCATGCCGTGAGAGCGGGGACCGCCAGCAGCGCGACGGTCAAAACCAGGATCTTCTTCGTGTTCATGGTGACGTCCTTGATCGAGCGCGGAGGGTGTCGCTTCCGGTGGGGATCATTCGCCTCAGTACGGGGTGGCACCCGCGAAATCGCTGGCCATGGTCGAAGTGATGCCCTGGACCACCGTCGGGTTGGTGGTAATGATCCCCATGTTGCGATCGTCATCGGTGCTGGCAGTTGTGAAATTCGTGCTGCCCACATAAACGGTGCTGCCATTCACGGAGATGGTCTTGGCTTGGATGTATAGCGGGGCATTCGCTTGATACAAGCTCACGTGCACGCCGCCGGCCTTCAGGGTGTCGAACCCAGTCACATATGAAGCGGAATTCGTCATCGTCAGATTGACGGTGACCCCTCTCTTTACGGCCGCGATGAGAGCCTGCTCGATAGCGGTGCTATCCAACTGCTCGTTCTCGGCGTAGAGAGTCGTGCCGGCACGAGCGGACCCTATCAAGTCGACCAGCCCAGTCTGGGCGCCTGGGGACCAAATCAACCCTGAACCGGCGGGCACTACACCCGGAGTGGGATGCGTGCCGGTGTCGTCGAAATCATTCTCGAAAGTGGCTTCTACACCTGACACGATGGCAGGGTTGTCGGTGATGACAGCAAAATCTCGCAATACTGGGTAGTAAGCGGCGTAGAGATTGAAGGTCATGACGGCAACGGCACGGCCGTCCACGACGATGCTCTTTTGGTGCCACAGCACTCCGGACCATGTCCAATCTACGCTGACGCCGTTTGCCTTCAGTTCGTCGTATGCCGCCTGGTTCACGGCTGGACCGCCCCCGCCTGCAGGATCAGCGTCGAGCAGGACCCTCACTTCCACCCCTCTCTTCGCAACGGCAATGAGGGCGGCATTCGCCTTGGGATCGACCAACGCATACATGGTCATGTCGAGGGTCGTCTTGGCGGATGAAATGAAGTCGTAGATCGGCTGGTACCCATCCTCCGGTTCCCGGATCAGGGTGTAGGAACTGGTGGCCGCCGAGGCACTGCTGGTCGCCGGAGCACCGGTGGTCGCCGAAGGACTGGTGATCGATGCGCTGGAATTGATCGTGCCGCAGCCGGAGAGAGCGGCTACCAGACCAACTCCAACGAGAACGGAGGCAATTCGGGAACTGCGCATGGCTTCATTCTGATGGCGGCGCCAGGGAGCAGCCATCCCGCTGCAGTTCTAGTCCGCCTCATTCCGATTTACCAGAAGCACACCCCTCGCCGTCGGAGGCCGAGGCGCGGCGGGCCCGCTAGACGCTCGTCAACCAGCTTGAACCAGCCGGCCCTCTGCGCTCAGCGCGCGTCGGTCTGGGCCATGCGCTCGCGCACCATCAGCTCCACCAGGTCGTTCGGGAGGGGATGCTCCGGCGTGAACCGGAGGGTGCCCTTGGCCGTGGCAAAGCCCGCGAATTCGTCGCGATGCGCCTCGATCAGCGCCGCGCTCATCGGAAACAGCGAGCAGTGCGCCTTGAAGGCCGAATAGGACACGAGGGCCCGCCCGTGGTACCGAAACGCCGGCATGCCGTAGCTGATCGCCTCCTCGGCCTCGGGAGCCGCCGCGGCGATCGTCTGGCGGAGGGCCTGCAGGGCGGCACGTTGACCGGCAGGAAGCGCCGCCAGCGTGGCGTCGATCTGCGCTGTCGCGGTCGTGAGATCGGTCATCTCGAGGCCTCCTGGCGTCGCGGACGATTGGTGGGATTATCGCCGCTTCACCCCTGCCCGATATAGGATGGCTCGATCCGGTCGCGTCGGCCGGACCCGTTCGGGATGAACCCGATGCCAAAGGCCGGGAGCCCAATGATGTTCACACGCCTCGCCCACGTCTGCCTCAACGCCAGGGATCTCGAACGCTCGGTCGCCTGGTACGAGAAGCTGGGCTTCGAGATCCGGTTCCGATTCACGCGCAAGGGCTCGCAGTTCGGCGTCTACATGGTCGTCGCCGAGGGCACCTTCGTGGAGATATTCGAGGACCCGAACCTTGGGCCCGTGGTCAACAACGGCATCGCCCACTTCTGCCTGGAGACCGACGATATCGACGCGGTGGTCGCCAAGCTGACCGAGCGCGGCGTCGCCGTCACTCCCAAGAAGCTCGGTGTCGACAACACCTGGCAGGTCTGGCTCGAGGATCCGGACGGGAACCGTTTCGAAGTGCACCAGTACACGCCCGCCAGCACCCAGTTCTCGGGCGGCACGGTCGAGGCGGACTGGTAGTCGGGCTACTAAGCGACCTGCATAGGCAGGACGGTCGCCTTGTTCGCTGCGCCTGGCTGCGCCACCGGGTCATGCCACCGATCGCCGTGCAGGAGCACCCCGGCCGCTTCCGGCGGACCCCACGTCCCGGGCTCGTAGACGCACAGCGGCGTGGCGGAGCCCAGCACTCCGTCGACCACTCGCCAGGCGGCCTCGACCCAATCCTCGCGGGAGAAGAGCGACTGGTCGCCGCAGGTCGCATCGCCGATGAGGCGCTGGTATGGCGGGCGTTCCGTCCCGCTCTCATGCGAGGCGTACAGCTCGACGGCTTCGCCGACCATCGCCTCGCCCGGCTTCTTGGCGCGCGCGCCGAGCGAGATCGACATGTCTGGCGTGAGGCGGAAGCGGAAGTAGTTGGCGTCGGGCGGTTGCGACTCGCCGAAGACGGACTGCGGCGGCCGCTTCATCTCGACGAGAACCTCGGTCGCGGTCACCGGCAGGCTCTTGCCGGTCCGGATGTAGAACGGGACCCCGCCCCAGCGCCAGTTGTCGATGTGCAGATGCAGAGCCGCGAAGGTCTCGATGGTGGAGTCCGGGGCCACGCCCTTGACGTCGAGATAGCCCCGGTACTGGCCGCGCACGATGTCGCCGGGCGTGAGCGGGCGGATGGAGTCCAGGACCTTGAATTGCTCATTCCGGATGGCCTCGGGCGTGCGCCCTGAAGGCGGCTCCATCGCGAGCAGGCTCACGACCTGGAAGAGGTGGTTCTGGACGACATCGCGGATCGCCCCGGCCTCGTCGTAGAAGGCGCCGCGGTCGGCGACGTCGAAGGCTTCGGGCATGTTGATCTGGACGCTGGCGATGCGCTCGCGATTCCAGATCGGCTCCAGGAAGGAGTTGGCGAAGCGGAAGTAGATGAGGTTCCGGACGGGTTCCTTGCCGAGATAGTGGTCGATCCGGAAGATCGCGGGCTCGTCGAACACCTTGTGGATGGTTTCGTTCAGGGCCATCGCCGACGCCAGATCGCGGCCGAATGGCTTCTCGACGATGATGCGCGCTCCCGTCGCGCAGCCCGATGCCTGCAGATTGCCGACGACGTCGCCGAAGAGCACCGGCGGAATGGCGAGGTAGTGGAGTGGATGTTCGGCGGCGCCGAGCTCCCGGCGCAGGGCACGGAAAGTCTCGACGTCGTCGTCCGAGCCCTTGACGTAGCGCAAGCGGTCGGTCAGGGCGCAGATCACCGCCTCGTCGGCGAAACCGTGGGCCGCCAGGCTCCCGCGTGCCCGCTCCTTGAGGCTTTCGAGGTCGCCCGATCTGGCCACGCCGATGATCGGCAGGTCGAAACCATCGTCCGCGATGAGCCCGGCCAGCGCGGGGAAGATCTGCTTGTAGGCGAGGTCGCCGGTGGCACCGAAGAAGACGAAGGCGTCCGAACGCTGGGCGTCCATGGCTAAGCCCTCCGCTCCTCGTGGCCGCCGAAGCCAAAACGCATCGCCGAGAGGACCCGGTCAGCGAAATCGGCCTCGCCTCGAGACGTGAAACGCTCGTTGCCACCGTCGACGACAACGTCGTCCGCGGCCAGAAGCGGCACGAACTCGTCCAGCGTCGCGTCCAGGGAAGCGGCCGGCACCATGAGCCACATCACCCGGGGCTTCGCGAGCTGCCCTACCAGATCCGCGAGGGAAGTGGCTCCGGCCGAGATGGCCTTGTCGGCGAGGAGCCCGTTCACGGTTTTCGCATGGAGGGCGTAGCCCACCACGGTGTGGCCCGATCGCAGCCAGCGGCGCGACATATTGCGCCCATCCTGCCCAGACCGACCAATCCGACCTGCATCGTCGTCCCTTTCAGTTGCTGCGCGACCGCGCTCGAGAGCGTCTCATCATCGCCGACGCGACAATAACCGCTGGAGCGGCCCCGGTCGGGTCCGCCAGGCGGGGTGCGGCCACCACCGCCGCGATGAACGCGTCCCCCCTCCGCAATGAACACGTGTCGCCGCAATTGAACACGGCGCGCCCCAATCTCGTCTGGATTGACGCGAGGCTGCCACGGCCTTCTCTCCGAGCGGCCTCGACGTATCTAGTTCGCAGACCATATGGAGGCGGTCCGGTGAGCGACGACTGGAACCGCTACGGCGGCGGTCGAGCGAACGACCGCGGCGTGGCCGGGGCCCATCGAACGGCCGAAGACCTCGCCGACGACCCCTTCTTCGAGTATCGCTACGAGGGCCGCGGCGAGCACCGCGACCTCTCTTTGCGGCGCGCCCCGAATGGCCCGGGGAAGCGGCCGCACCCGCCGGCCCGCAAGCTGATCGGGGCGTTGCTGGCGGTCCTGATCGCGGTCGGGACGGCATCCTTCCTCAATCGGCAATTGTGGGGCGGCACGCAGGTGAGCCCCGCTTCGGCGACGGAGACCGGCCCGCAAACTACGCCAACGGCCACTTCCGCCCCGACCGAGACGGCGACTGCGCCTATCGTGCGAATGGCGCACCCAAACGTTGCGTCGCTATTCGTCCGCGCTTGCGTCTGCGTCCTTGGTAGTCTCCGGGAGATCGGCCTTCACCTGCGAGAAGAGCAGAGCCGCGGTGGCGATGGCCAGCAGGACGGCGATCTCGGTCGTGGTGTAGACCGCCTGACCCGTGAAGTGCATGCTCGGCATGTCGTGCAATGCCAGCACGGCGGGCACGAAG
>DATCGT010000444.1:0-2457 GCA_036508775.1 Tepidiformaceae bacterium
GACCGCCGCCTCGGCGCCGAGGCGGACGAGACCCTGAATGCCCTCCGTGGGCTGGCCTGGGAGCTGCGCAAGGTCGGTGAGCTGGAAGCCGCCCAACGCTACTGGACCCAACTCGTGGAGACGCACGAGCAACTCCATGGGCCCAAGGGCGAACGCACCCTCGACAGCCTCGTCTGGCTGGCCGACGCTCTAGACGACCTGGGCGAAGGCGAGCAGGCCCGCATCATCTCCGAACGAGTGGCCGGTCCGCTGGGACGGCTCTACGCCCGCAGCGCCGCGACAGTTGGCGCCGATGATCCGCGAACGCTCGAGTTGGGTCTCGCCCTGGGCCTGACCCTGGAGCGGCTCGGCCAATGCGAGGCGGCCCGCACGGCATACCAGCGCACGCTCGATGGCTACTCGCAGATCCAGGGCCGGCGCGGCCGAGCTGTGGCCAACCTGCGCGGCCATCTCGGCGACATCGCCCTCAAACTCGGCAACCCAACTGAAGCCCACGCCTTGTACGGCGAGGCGATATCGATCTTGCGCAAGTCGCCCGGTCCGGAGGATCCGGACACGCTAGAGATGATCGGCCGCGACGCCGAGGCCCTGATGACGCTCGGCAAGAAGATCGCCGCTCGCAACCAGGCTCGCACCGTCGTCGATGGCTACCGCCGGACGCTGGGCGAGGAGAACCCGCTGACGCGCCGCGCTCAGGCTCGCTTCGATGCGGTAACTCCCGGTAAGCGCCCCAAACCCACCTTCTAGGTCGTGAAACCGGCACGAACGATGACAACCACGCTGCACCCACCCACCCGCATCGTAGTCGTGACGGGACCCCCGGCCAGCGGCAAGACGACACTCGCAGTGGCAATTTCGGAACATCTCGGCATCCCGCTGATCGCCAAAGATGGCATCAAGGAGCGGCTCTATGAGGCATTCGGGAGCGGCGATCGCGAGTGGTCGCGATGGCTCGGACGAGGAACCTATCCGCTGATCTTCCACTTCCTCGAGGCGCATCTGCGTGTCGGATGCAGTGTTGTGGTCGAGGGCACTTTCGGACCTGAGATCTCGAACGCCGAGTTCGCCGCACTCCATGAGCGCTGGCCATTCGATGCCCTCCAGCTGTTCTGCTGGGCTCCCGACGAGATCCTGCTCAGGCGCTACGAGGCGCGCGCGCCCGAACGGCACCCCGGGCACGTGGACGCCTCGATCATCGATGAGGTCCGCGAGCAGCTTGCGGCGGGCCGCTGGCAACCGCTCCAACTCCCCGGTGAGCTGCTGACGGTCGACACAAGGTCGTTCGAGTCGCTTGATCTCGAGGCGATCGTCTCCCGGGCGGGCCGACACCTGATCTCGGGCCAGGTCGAGACGCCAGCCTCAACAATGCCCTGAGGGCGAGGTCCCGTGCCAGCTCGGAGAGTAGACGACCAGACAGGGTGCGTCAGCTGGCCCGCCCCCGCCCTGTCGAGGTCCGCGATCAGGTCCGCCGCGCCCGAGGTCGCGCTGCGCCACGGCCCGCGTCTTCATCGCGCGGCGCTTGCACAAAGTGCAGTTGTGCGCTTACACTGCGCCCTCAATGAACCACAGCACCTTCAGCCGCCAGGAGAATTCGCGCCAGGCCTCGAGCGAAAGCATTCTTTCGCTTGGCCAGCGCGGCTCCATGATGTCCATGCCCTGGCGGCCCCGAAGTGCGGAGGATGGTGTCTGAGGTTTTGGCTCAACTAGCAGCGTAGCCGAACCAGATGGCGCGGGGCCGCGGACTCGGAGCGAAGCAAGCTTCGCTTTGGGAGCCGCGGTTCTTTGTTTCTCCGAAGGGAGCTTGCTCCCACCCACACTACGGGCAGCCGCCACCACCACCAAAGCCAACCTAAGTTGGCTCGCCCACCCCAGGGCTCCCCGGGATCAACCACAGGCAGAGCTACGCACCGCCGCAAGGCGCCCAGTTCCAGGAGAACACCATGTCCGACCAGACCACTCCCGCCCGTCGCGAAACACTCGCCATCCATGCCGGCCAGACCGTCGATCCGACGACGAAGGCGCGCGCGGTCCCGATCTATGCCACCACGAGCTACGTCTTCGACAACGCCGACCACGCCGCTCGCCTCTTCGGCCTGCAGGAGTTCGGCAACATCTACACCCGGATGATGAACCCGACCACCGATGTCTTTGAGCAGCGCATCGCCGCTCTCGAAGGTGGAGTTGGGGCCCTGGGCGTCGCATCCGGGCAGGCCGCCGGGACGCTGACGATCCTCAACCTCGCCCGCGCCGGTGACAACGTCGTCACTAGTTCATCGCTGTACGGCGGAACGTACAACCTCTTCCAGTACACGCTGCCCAAGTACGGCATCGACTTCAAGTTCGTCGACGACTCCAAGCTCGAGGAGTTCGAAAAGGCGATCGACGGCAAGACCAAGGCCGTCTACCTGGAGACCATCGGCAACCCGCGCCTGGACGTGCCGGACCTCGAAGGCATCG
>DATCGT010000445.1:0-7244 GCA_036508775.1 Tepidiformaceae bacterium
TCAACGCACGCGGACTGCAGGGCGGCAAGGAATATGTCCCGGGCGTTCGCGTCGGCGGCCTCCCGGACTTTGCCGAAATCGTCGGCGAAGTCGACCGGCTGATCACGCTCTAGGAGGCGCACGATGGCAACAAAGCATGTCGTTTTCACATTCAACCACCTCCCTTACGGGACGGTTTACTACGCCGAGGGGCTCCGCGCGGCAGTGGGAGTCACCTCCGGCATCGATGAGCACACGGTCGACCTCGTCTACCTCGGCGATGGCGTGCACTTCGCGGTCAAGGACCTGGACCGGACCGACTCGGCACGGTACCTGGCAACGTTCGCGAAGCAGGGCGTGAAGCTGAAGGTTGAGAAGGAGTCACTGGCGGCCCGCAACATCTCCGCCGCGGACCTCGCCGACGACACCGAAATCATCAGTCACGCTGACGCGGTCGATCTGATCAAGCGCGCCGACCTGACGATCGCCTTCTAGGACCGAGGAGAACATTCCGATGAGCAACCTTTACCTGATTGACCAGCCCTTCGCGAGCAATGCCCTCGCGATCGCGGCTGATGATTCCGATGCTCTAGTGGTGCTGATCCAGGACGGTGTCTACGCCGACCTCACGCCGCTGGCAAAGCAGAACCGACTGCCCGTCTACGGCGTGGCAAAGGACATCGAGCGCCGCGGGCTGGGAAAGCGCCTGGAGAAGACGGTACAGCCGATCGGGTTCGATAAGCTGGTCGACCTTATTATCGACCACAAGGTCATCAACTTCGCCTAGAGGCGACGGGGGAGGAAACAGAACATGGCAATGACGAAGGTCGACCACGAACTCGATATCAGGGGCAAGATTTGCCCCTACACCCTCATCGACACCCGGGACAAGCTGAAGGAACTCTCCGAGGGAGAAGTCCTCGAAGTCCTCGTCGACTTTGAGCCGGCGGCGATGGTAACCATCCCGAACTTCTGCGCGAAGAAGGGCTATCCGTTCCAGACGATCGCTGACGGCGAAGGGCGCTGGCGGCTGCGCATCGAACGAACGGACTAGTCACTCCCCATGGGGATGTGGATATTTCACGGCCTTGCCGCCGTGGCCATCGTGGCGTTCGCCGCGGGAGTGGCCCGGCGGTTTCGCTACTGGCGAAAGATCGGCAGCAGCGCAGGGCAGCGCGGGATGGCCCAGGCCGTAGGTGCTGGCCTCCACGCGATCGCGAGCCCGCAAGGAGCCGCTGCGCTCCTGCTGGACGGGCTGTTTTTCCGGCGACTCTGGCGAGCCAGCCGATACCGCTGGCTCATCCATGTATTCATCGCATGGTCATTCGCGGGGCTCTTCCTGGTCGGTAGTCTGGGCGACATGGCGGCGAGCCTGGGCCTCCCGCTGAGCAAGGATGCAGCCTGGTTCGCGGCAGCCAACGATACCTTCGGTCTATTGCTGGTGGCCGGTGTTGTATTTGCCGCCGCCCGGCGATTCTTCCCGGCGCAACCCCATCCAGCCACCTTGTTCGACGACGGACTGGCGCTCGGGCTTCTCGGGTTCCTGGCGATTGGCGGGTTCTTCGTTGAAGCCGTCCGCTACCTGGAAAGCGGCATCAGCTCCCCGACCGCAGCGTATGCCGGCTATGGCCTGTCTCGCGCGCTCGAACCGCTGAACGCGAACTGGGCAGTGGTCCATGACTGGCTCTGGTGGAGCCACGCGCTGGTCGCGCTGGCGTTCGTCGCCTACCTGCCCTATTCGAAACTGCTGCACATGTTCACCGCCCCGGCGATGCTCGTACGGAATGCGGTCGCGGGACCGTCGCTGCCCCGGGCATTCCCCCTGGTTGAGTTGCCCGTGGTCGGCCGGCCGGCGTTCACCACCTGGCAGATGCTGGAGTTCGACGCCTGCGTTGGCTGCGGTGAGTGCCTCCGGGCCTGCAGCTCCTACGCCGTGAAGCAGGACGAAGGGGCAACGCTCGTCGGGATGGTCCGGCAGGGACGGGACCTTTTTGCGAGCCCCGGGCCACTGACGGGGCTGTTCGGCGGCGGTGCGGCCGTCTCTGATACCGCCTGGGAGCGGTTCCAGACGGGCGTCTTCTCCTGCACTCTGTGCGGTCGCTGCGAGGAGGTCTGTCCCCTGGGGATCAAGACCCGCAGCCTTGCCATGACAATGCGCGAGGACCTGGCGACGGCGCGCTGCATGGTGCCCAAGAACATGGGCATGGCCCGTGACGCCGTCGTCGAGGAAGGGAACGTCTTCCGCTTCCCGAACGAAGACCGCGCCATGTGGGCCGACTTCCTGGACAACATCCCGGGCGACATCACGACGAAGGAACACGCGGACGTGCTGTATTTCGTCGGCTGCGTCTCCTCGTTCTCGCCGGCGATCCAGGAGATCCCGCAGGCATTCCTCCAGGTCCTGCTGAAGGCGGGGATGGACGTTGCCCTGCTGGCCGAGAAAGAGCGCTGCTGCGGATTTCCGCTGATCATGGGGGGCCTTGCGAGCGATGCGCGCGACCTGATCGACCACAACATGGCGGAGCTGCGACGGCTGGGGGCGAAGACGGTCGTCTTCAACTGCCCGTCCTGTTACTACACCTGGAAGAAGTACTACCCGGTCGAAGGCATCCGTCTTGCACACGCTACGGAAGTCATCCAGGACCTTGTCGATGAGGGAAGACTGGTATTCGAAGCGGGCGCTCAGCCGGTGACCTACCACGACCCGTGTGACCTGGGACGGGGCATGGGCCAGTACGACGCGCCCCGGAACGTCCTGAGGAGTTTCGCTCCCGAGGACTACATCGAACTGGTTCCGTCGAAGGGCGCCGCCCTCTGCTGCGGCGGCGGCGGAGATGTCGAGATGTGGGACCCGGACCTGGTCGCCGGGGTGAACACTATCCTGACTGATTCCATCGTCAGCAGCGGTGCTAATCTTCTGATCCAGGCCTGTCCCCAGTGCAAGCGAGTGACGCAGCGCGGCCTCGAAGGGCGCGGATCAGATATTCGGACGATGGATATCACCGAGCTGGCGATCGAGTTCGGGACGTTCGTTACCCCGCCAATCGAAGTTGGCGTGGGCGAAGAAGGGGTGCGAGATGGCAAAAGTTAAAGAATTCGACCTGCCGGATGACCTGTACTACGACAAGAAAGAACACATCTGGGGCCGCGTCGAAGACGAAGGCGTTCGCGCAGGCCTCGACTCTTTCGGCGCCTGCGCGGCGGGCACCTTCGCCTACATCAAACTGCTGCCCAAAGGGCGCCAGGTTCAGAAGGGGCGTCCCTTCGGATCGATGGAGGCCGGGAAGTACGTCGGGCCCCTGAAGGCGCCCGTGAGCGGCACGATCGTCGCGCACAACGACGAGGTCCTCGCCGACCCGCGCATCGCGAACAAGGATCACTATGAGCGGGGCTGGTTTGCCATCATCGCTCCCAACAACCTCGACGCCGACCTCACCGATCTCGCCCACTCCGACACTGTGCAGCCGTGGCTCGAACAGGAAGTGAAAGAGTACGAAGAGGGCGGGAAGATGAAGCCCGAGGGCGAACGCGAGTGCGAGTGAGGCTGCTTGACCTCGGGCTGGTGCCCTACGTTGAGTCGCAGACCATCTACCACGGGGTTGCGTACGCGCTGGGCCCGGACAGCCCGAACACCATCAGCCTGATGAGCCCCGACAGCCCCTACTTCTGCATCGGCTTCCACCAGCAGCTTGAGAAGGAAGTCGACCTGGAGTACTGCGCCGCACACCAGTTACCCATCCTGCGCAGAGAGGTCGGGGGCGGCGCGGTCTACCTCGACAGCAGCCAATTGTTCGTCCACTTCATGTTTCACCGCGAGGACCTCCCGCGACAGGTCGAGGACCTCTACAAGCTGTTCATCCGCCCGATCGTCGACACCTACCGGGGCTTCGGCATACAGGCCGAGCACCGGCCCTTGAACGACATCGTCGTGGGTGGCCGCAAGATCGGCGGTACCGGCATCGCCGCGATCGGCGACGCGATCGTCGTTGTCGGCAGTGTGATGTTTGATTTCGATGCGGACACGATGGCCCACGCCCTCAAGGTGTCGTCAGAAAAGATGCGGGACAAGGTCTTCCAGAGCCTGCAGGACTACATGACTACGATGACCCGCGAACTCGGCGCCCCGCCGCCCCGGGAAGAGGTCAAGGCGGCGCTCATCGCGAACCTCGGCAGGTCGCTTGGCGTGCAACTGGACCCGGGTGAACTCACTGGCGAAGAGCGAAAGGTCATTCGCGGCCTGAACCGGCGATTCGTGTCGCGGCGATGGCTGAACCAGAAGGGCGGCATCGAAACACGCGGCATCAAGATCCGCGGCGACGTCAGCGTCGTGGAGGCCGAGCACAAGGCGCCGGGGGGACTCATCCGCGTGACCGCCAGGCTGAACGACGGGCTCATCGACGACCTGTCGATCTCCGGTGACTTCACCGTCCAACCTGCCGCGGCCGTGGCGGGGCTCGAAGCCGCGCTGCGCGGTCAGCCGCTCGACGAAGCGAAGCTCACCGGTGTCGTGCGGGACTTCTACAACGCGAACAGCGTGGATGCCCCGGGGCTCAGCCCCGAGGAAGTCGCACACGCGCTATCACTGCTGGCGGACCCCGCTACAGCCTGAGCGTTCGTGGCTCAGGCGGGAGTTCCGAATCTGGCAAATAGGCGGCAAGGTCTTGCGCGACCATGTCGAGGTCGCCCTGGCTGAGTTCTGCCTCGGCGAAGTTGAAGAGAACATCCTGTTCCCAGCGAAGATGACGACCAAGGGTCTCCCCGAAACGGCGGATCGCATCGCGGCGCGTAGCAGCCTCACGCGTGTCGCGCATGGTTGCCACGAGGGCTTCGAGATAGAGGTGCTCCGTTTGGGCGCGGATCACGGCCTGGTGCTCAGGCGGGACGACCCGAATCAGGCGCGCAAGAAGACATTCGCTCTCCGCGCGGAAGAGCGGCAGGAGGCGCGTCCACCAGAAGTCCAGCAGGTCAGCGTAGAGCCCGGCAAGCGAATCGTCAGCGCCGATGAGTTCGCCCTCGATGCGATGAACGAGGGCGAGCGCCTGCATATGCCTCTGGGAGAGGACCAGCAGCCGGCTATCGCGTTGCACAGGCCCATTCTGAGGCTGCGAAGTGAGCGAGACCAGCGGTCCCCAAGACGCACCCGTGCTACGTTGGGCGGGTTTATGGAGGTTGCCCGCCCGTGAGCCGACCGCTCGAAGATGTCGTCATCCTCGATCTGACCTGGATCCTCGCCGGTCCGTACGCCTCGATGTTGCTCTGCGACCTTGGCGCGGACGTGATCAAGGTCGAACGACCACCCTGGGGCGACGTCTCGCGGACGACCGGGCCATACCAGAACGGGTTCAGCGGCTACTTCTTCAGCGTGAACAGGGGGAAGCGATCAACGGTCATCGACCTCCGCAAGGAAGAGGGCAAAGAACTGTTCAGGCGGCTGGCGGAGAAGGTCGACGTCGTGATGGAAAACTTCACGCCCGGCACTATGGATCGCCTGGGGATCGGCTACGAGGTGCTCTCGAAACGAAACCCGCGGCTGATCTTCGCGAGCACGTCCGGCTTCGGACAGACCGGACCTTATAGCTCCCGCCCGGCGCTGGACATCATCGTCCAGGCGATGGGCGGAGTGATGTCGATGACGGGTGAGCCCGACGGCCCACCGATCCGGCCAGGCGTGTCGTACGGCGACGTCTCCGCCGGGCTGTTCACCGCGGTCGGCATCCTTGCGGCCCTCCACGAACGGGAGCGGAGCGGGCTGGGACAGGCGATCGACATCAGCATGCTCGATTGCCAGGTGACCGTGGGCGAGAACGCGATCGCGCGCTACTTCACTACCGGAAAGGTGCCGGGACCGCTGGGCACACGCCACCCGAGCGCGACGCCATTCCAAGCGTTCCCGACGGCCGATGGCTACCTGGTCATTGCCCTCGGGTTTGGCGAGGAGAACCAGTGGCAACTACTCTGCGGACTCCTCGGCGTTCCCGAGCTATTCGATGACCCGCGCTTCGATACCGGTCCACGCCGCACGAAGAACCATGCTGTGCTCGAGCCGCTGCTGGTCGCGGCATTCCTGACCCGGACCACGGCTGAATGGCTGAACGAACTCGAGGCCGTGGGCATCCCCTGCGGGCCGATCAATACCTACGCGCAGGTGGTCGAGGACCCACAGGTGAAGTATCGCGAGATGATCCGCGAGGTGACGCACCACGTGGCGGGCACGATCCCAATCGCGAACACGCCATTCCGGATGTCCCGGAGCGAGAGCGGGATAAAGGGGCCTCCCCCGGACTACGGCAGCGACACGCCCGATGTCCTCGACGAGCTGCTGGGGTTGTCCGAGGACGAGATCCAGCAGTTGAAAGAGCGCGGCGTGATCGAGACAGAGGGCGGTCCCGACATCTCTCAGATCACTTAGGGAATGTCTGGGAATAATCGATCCATCTTCGGAATCGGCCGTAGATTCACGATATGTATCGTTTATTACCTGACACTTCCTTAGAGCCGTTCGTCGCCCCGTAGAGACCGTGTTCGCGGATGTAGGCGAGGACCGGCGGCGGAAGCGCCCAGGGATCGGCACCGGCGGCGACCGCCTCCCGGGCCTCAGTGGAGGAAAGGGCGGCGCTCTCTTCATCGAGCGTGAGGACGGTAATCCTGCGCGCGAACGGCGCTACGTACGGTTCCGCCAGGAACTCGTGCACGATGTCGACGGTCGCCTCCGCACGATTGGCCGCGATGACGCGATTGTCCGCGAAGAAGGAATCGAGTTCTGCCTCCATGTCGCTGTAGAAATGCGGCTGGAAGAGGCGGACGAGCGTGTCGTAGCCCATCACAAAGTCGAACTCGATGCCAGGTAGAGCGTCGCGCAGAGCCCAGGCCTGGTCAGCGATTCGCGCGACGTTGGCAGCAACAACGGACAGCCCCGGCTGCGAATCCCGGAGCGAGAGGAGCATGCCGATGCGGTCGGGCAGGCCGGCACCGAAGACGCCCTTGGCAACGTTCCGGGTGGTCAGGAGGGCGACAGCAGAATCAGCCGACGACACCTGCCGCGCGAGTTCAAGGAGGCGGAGGTGAGCGTTGGTCGGCGGGTTGAAGGCCGAAGGCAGAACGACAGCCCGCCCTTGGGGCGCCCCCCAACCGGTGAAGCAGGTCGCACCGGGGGATTGCCGCGCATCCAGCGCGCCGAGCAAGGTCGTGATTTCCGGGAGTTCCACTACGGTGATTGTAACGAAGACGCGGTCAGGCGATGCCTCGATCGAGCGTTGACCAATCGA
>DATCGT010000446.1:0-4855 GCA_036508775.1 Tepidiformaceae bacterium
CGCGAGAGGGCGAAGGACATCAGGGCGACGAGGTCGCTGCCGCCGCCCGCGACCTCCGGCTGGACTCCGAGGCCTTCGATTTCGACAACCAGGCGCATCCGATGAGGGTACAGGCGGTCCCGGTGACACACGAGGGTCCGATCGTTCACCGGATTGGTACCCGGTCGCCACTTCCGGGGGAGGGCCGTGAGACGGAATCTTCACATAAGGAGGGGATTTAAACGGCGAAGGATAGGACTACGCTGTCCATGTATCAGTTAGCTGGAGGGCGTATCGGAGCGCGGAGGCTGCGATGAACATCGAGGTTATCGAATTCGAACTGATCTGCACTGAGCATGGCGCGCACAACATTCTTGTGCCGGTGCAACTACCGCGGCCCCGGAACTGCGCCCATTGCTTCCTGCCCATCACCTCGCGGCGAGAGCTGCGGCGCTTCTGGATGGAAGGGCCGCTCCCGAGTTCTATCGGCAGCGAGGCATGGCTCGGATAGTGCAGGACCAGGAACCGGGCAGGGTGCTCAGCGCCTGACCTGGGTGTCGCAGTTCGTGAAGTTGGTGGTGGCGCCACCGATGCAGACGTTTGTGCCAGTGCCGCCGTCGATCGTCGCGACACTGGTGCTCCCCACGATGCAATCGTTCCCTGAACCGCCGACGAGGGCGGTGTCGGCAGCGCCACCCACCAGGAGTTGATTGGCGGTTGCCGCCGGGTCGCCGGCGCCGGCAACTACTACCGAAAGGTTCAGGGCTGCGCAGGCCGCCGGTTTGAGGCTGTTCGCAGTGACGACCTGCGAAGTCGCCCCTGCGTGAGACGGCGGGACAACGTTAGCAGCAGCCACGCCCGTCACGAGGACGAACGTGGCTGCTGCTATTAGTGCCAGTGCGAGACGTGTCAAGCTCAACACTGTCGCGTTGCGTTTAGTGCTGGTCGGCGATGACGACGTTGAAGAAGTCGACATCTTTCACGAGAATCGGCGAGCCGATCGTCGTATCACAGGTCCAGTGGGTTCGAAGGACGAGATCGACGGTGCAGGCGTACCAGACCAGACTGGAAGCGTCGAGCTGAACCTTCGCCGTATAGGTCGCGGTGGGTGAGTTGTCGGTGTCGAACTGGACCTCGTTAAGCGTCTGCGGATCGGTGCCGTCGGGCGCGTAACTGATGTTGGTGACCGTGAAGCCAGAAATGGCGGTCTTGCCCTGGCCGGCCTGTGAAGGGTCAACGGGGTTGTTCGCCGCGAAGGCGTAGCTGACTGATACGACTGCGGTCATAGCCAGCGCCATCGCGACCATACTGAACTTGAACTTCCGAGTGATGATTGACATCGGGATCTCCGTTAAGGGGTGATGCCAAGAGATCGTCAGGAATTTCGAGCGCTCGTATTAGGGGAAAACCCCTAATCGGGGAGACCTCTCGTTAACGCACGGCGGAAGTTGGGTCGACGACGGGTGAATGGGCACCGGTCTGCGTCAGAATCGAGGGCGCCGGTGCCGCGACGGAAGTCGTGGGTGCGGTCTGGGACACAGGCGTTGAGGCAACGGAGATGTCCCCAGCGGAGGCCGCACCCGCGCGCAGCGACAACGCCGCAGCTACGAATGCCAGGACGACTACGCCCGCAATGGACTTTCGGTGCAGACGCGACGCCCCGTGTTCGACCGGCGCGTCTTGTAGAGCGGCCTGTGGCGCGATGGGAAGCGCGGCTCGCCAGCTCGGTGCGGCCGGCTTCACGACGACACACGTATAGCGGTACGCGGCCTCGGGCCGCATCACGGTGTAGCGATGGTCTCCGGCGTCCTCGGCGTACTCGTGGAATATACGCAGGCTGTCCGGCTCGGCCAGGTCGACGAGGTCACGGAACCGTTTCACCGAGAACTGGGGCACCCCGGGCTGAAGGGGGGCGGCGGTCGCGTCGAGAAGAAGGCTGCCGTATTGACGCAGAATCCGCTGAGCCTCATCCAGGGTGCGAGAATTTCGAACCTGCACGCTCACTATTGCCAGCGCAATCAGCGCGACCGCTGCCCCGAGGATGCTCAGCACGCGCAACGCTGAGATTGAAACGGAGAAGAAGAGGAGCGACAGACTTGCGGTCTGCGTACCTGAGTGGGTCGTCGTCGCTGCGTTCGATACCGTGAGCACGTCTTTGCCTGAGCCCGCCCCGTTCACCTGGAGCTGGGTGGCGTCCCAGCGGAGAGACAGCGTGGGGGCGAAGCTATTGGAGACTGCGGCTCCGGCGACGTTAGCGGTCATCTTGATCTGTGGCGACAACAGCACCGTGTACGCGTCGTAGTGAACGCCGGTTGAGGCTTCCACATCGGCGACCACCTGGCGGATGGTATTCAGGTCGACCTTAGCGGAGACGAGGACGGTGTCGCCGGAGAAGGCATGGTCGGGGCTCAGCTCGATCGTCTTCTGCCAGCCGTTCGTCTGGCTGATGACCAGCGCAAGGCTCGCATTCCCTTCAACGTGGTCAGCGCCTACCACGTGGTAGGCGAACTGGAAGTTCACGTTGTCGACGAGCTTGAGAAAAATCGGGTCTCCCGGCTGGATCACGCCGCCGCTATACGCGGATGCTGGGCCCGAGCCTCCATACGAGAATTTCCCCTGCTGGTCATATTTCGCATTCACCGGGACCTGTTGGGTGGTCGGCCGGCTGAAGGAGAGCGCCATCGCTCCGATGGATACAAGAAATACGAGACCAGTGATCGAGGCGATTCCGGTCTGCAGCGGGAAAGCGGCCCAATGGCACCGCTGGGCGCACCCGACGGTTGTTGGCGCTTCTTCTTGTTGCCGTGGCGCTTGCCGGCCGCCGGGATCATCACCGATCCAAACGCGAGCCCGCTAATCAGCGATGGCCCAAGAGGGGGCTTCAGCTTATCGGCGAGACGTCCCGCGGATTCAATATAGAACCAGCGTTTTCCGATGATGTCCTGCGGTAGCGGGTGATAGTCATCGTCGAAGTTGTTGTTGTCACCCCGGATGACAAACCGGTCGCCGTCCCGGTCGATGATGCGGTGGATAACGATTCCAAGATCCGGGTTGTGGTAAGCGACGACATCACCAACCACGTACCGATCGTCCGGTCGTACCAGCACGACATCGTCGGTGTGGAAGGTCGGCAGCATGCTAATGCCGTGGATCCGCAGGTAGGTCGTGTGGCCGCCAAACTGTGCCGGCAGGAAGGTCACGACGGCCAGCGTCGCTGCAAGAAATGCAGCGGCGGCAAAGGCAACGAGCGCGGGACTCTTCCTCGTGCGCATGGGCGTCAGTAGCTCGGCACTCTCACGACGACCTACAGCCTCCTGTCCAGTTCCGAAAAGGTTACCAACAGGTGGATCGACGATTGACGCGCAGGTACGTATCGGGGAGATCCCCGATGTGCCGGGACGCTGACCTCCCGGCCGGTTCCACCTACAATCGCCGGGTGAATACCGTGCCGGACCTCGACCGTCTCTTCAGCCCGCATTCCGTGGCGGTGGCCGGTGCATCGACCAACATCGACAGCCCGGGCCATGACTACATCAGGTCGCTCAAGGACTTTGGTTTCGCGGGCCCCATCTACCCGATTAACCCTCGCGCGGACCAGGTCGCGGGATACCTGGCCTACCCGTCCCTTGCCGACATCCCCGCCGATGTCGACCTGGTGATTTCCTGCGTGCCGGCGAGCGCTGTGCTCGACCTCATCGGGCAGTGCCCGGGCCGGAATGTGCGCTTCATCCACCTGTTCACGGGTCGACTTTCCGAGACCGGCGATGCTGAGGCCACGAAGCTCGAGCGCCAGATCGAACGTGCGGCAAAGGCTGCGGGCGTCCGGATCCTTGGCCCGAACGGGATGGGCCTGCACCACGCCGCCGCCGGTATCTCGTTCCGGCCCGACCTGCCACGGTCCGCGGGGGGTGTCGCGTTCCTGAGCCAGAGCGGCAACAACGCGGTCGAGACGCTCGTGCGCGGGACTGCGCGCGGGCTCCGTTTCGGGAAGGTCGCGAACTATGGTAACGGCGTCGATCTGACGCCGGGCGAGATGCTCCGGTATCTCGCCGACGATCCTGAGACAACTGTCATCGGCGCCTATATAGAGGGTGTGCCGGATGGTCGCGGCTTCTTCGAGGGGCTCAGCGCCGCTGCGGCGAAGAAGACCGTCATCATTCACAAAGCCGGCCGGACGAGCGCGGGGGCGCGCTCAGCTTCGTCACACACGGCGGCGCTGGCGGGGTCAACGGACCTGTGGTCGGCGGCGATTCGGCAGGCTGGGGCCATCGAAGCACGGAACCAGGAGCAGCTGATCGACCTGATGGTTGGGGCGTCGCTCCTGCCGAAAGCGAACGGACGCCGGGCCGCGATTGTTGGGGGCGGCGGGGGCCGGAGCGTCCAGTCTGCCGACGCGGCCGAGGAGAGCAACCTGCAGGTCGTGCCCCTCTCCGACGCCATCCGCGCACAGGTGCGTGCGAAAGCTCCGCAGCTCGCCGACTGGGTGGGAAACCCGGTCGACCAGTCGATCCTGGCGGGGAGTGGACTTTCCTCGAACGGGCTGCTCGAAATCATGCTCGCCGCCGACGAATACGACCTCGGGATCGCCAACGTTGGCGAGGACTGGTTCTTCGGGCGGCCGGAGGCGGAGGACCGCCTGCGCCATGCCTGCGACCGGATGATAGAAGTCATCGCCAGTTCTCCGAAGCCGGTGGCCGTTGTGCTGGGTGCGACGGAGACAGAGACCGACTGGCAGCGAACCTGTATCGACAGCCTCCGCGACGATTTCGTGGCGCGGGGCATCGCGGTATATCCCAGCGTTGAACGCGCGTGCATGGCCCTCGACCGTCTGGCGCCGCCGCGGTGAGTGTCGCCTCGTCCCCTGTGCTCCCGGTCG
>DATCGT010000447.1:0-4960 GCA_036508775.1 Tepidiformaceae bacterium
CAGCGCGCTGATTTCTCGCCGCCACGTTTCGTCGCTGGTCGTCTCCAGGCAGACCTGGAGAAGGAGCGGCTGGTCTCCGTGACGTTCTGCGTAGAAATCCACCTCCGCATCGCTGCCCGTGCGCACCCATCCCGTCTCATATCCGCGCCGCTCGAGCTCGAGGAACACCGCCGTCTCCAAGGCATGGCCGATATTCTCTCGCCCGCCTCGTTCGTATACCGCGATGAGTCCTGTGTCGATCGGGTACGCCTTGCGCGGGTTCACCGCGCGTTGTCGCTCTGAGGCCGTGTGCATGCTTGCCAATCGCACGAGAAACGCATCTTCCAGATGCCCGAGGTACTCATACAACGTGTCCTTGCTCACCGACAACCCTTGTGATTTCATCTCGTTGTACAACTTGTTCACACTGAACGCGCCGGCGGGATTGGTGAGGAGGTGACGCTGCAGGCGGCGCAGCGCGTGCGTGTTCGACACGCGGTGTCGCTCAATCACATCGCGCAGGACCATGACGTCCACATATCCCCGCAGGAGGGGGATGCGGTCGAGATTCTCCGTCCCCTGGGCTTCGGGGAACCCCCCGCAGGTGAGGTACTCGCGCAGCGCGTTCTCCAGGGTCGCGCGCGCGCTGGCGTCGAGGTGCTCCCACGTCGACGTCGGCTCGAGCCCTCGATGGCGTAGGGATTCGCGAAACGAGAACGGGTGGACCAGCACTTCCATTCCTCGCCCGCGAAGTGCGGTCCCGACTTCGCGGCTCAACAGCTTGGCGGACGATCCGGAAAGGAATACGCGGGTGCCCCCCGTGTCGAGCAGTCGGCGAACCAAGGCCGCCCACCCCTCCACCACCTGGATCTCGTCTAGGTAGACCGTCCGCTGCGCAGGCGCCCTCCCGGCCGCGAGGCGGCGGAGATGTTCGTCAAGCAACCACCCAAGGTCTTCTGCCGTGAGGCCACCGAGGCGCTCATCTTCGAGCGACAGGAGCAGATGCTGCTCACGCGCCTCTCCGGCGGCTATCCGGTCTGTCATGATGCGCTGCATGAGCGACGTCTTCCCTCCACGTCGCACGCCGATCACCGCCAGCGCCTTGCCCGCCACACCAGGCAGGCGGATGTCGCGCAGCGTGCGCTCCGGGACTGGGGCCGTCAGGGATTCACTCAGCTTCAGTCCCAGTAGTTCGTTTGAGATGGTCCTTGTCATAAGTACAGTATATATCTTGTTTCTCCTTTTGGCAAGGACAGTCTATCGCACTTATCTCCTGCCTGTAAGGATAACTATTTCATTGTTGGTCCTTTTCATAAGGACATATATACAGCGGCCATCATGGCCCTGTGGTCACCGGGACTCAGCGTCCGACACACGCCGGCGGTCCTGACTTCCGCGGGGCGTTCGACGTGGTGTTGGGAATCAACACGAAACAGTGCTAGCGCCGTTCCAGTTGCCGCGGATCGCAGAGTCCATGGCCGTCGTGGCCACTCTCGACGAGATAGACTGCGGACTTCTCGGCCGAAAGCGCTCCGGCAACGATCCACTCCTCGGGATTGACGGGGTCTGGGCCGGACCCCTAGGGTGCTCGACGACTACTTCCGAGGACGACACGATGGATTCCTTCGCATTCGTAGGCCCGCAAGCCCAACTGTTCGGCCTGTCACACATGTACGAGCCCCCCACACTGGACGAAGTGCGGCAGTTTGTAGCTGCCGCTGGACCCGCCACGACGAGCTGCCTGCTTTGCGGGGCCGATGCGGGCACGGACCGAGGGAGCTGCTCCCACCTGAACGACGCCTGGTTGGCAAAGTACAGCCGGCGTCGCAGTGCATGTCTTCTTACGGAGGTCGCGATCGAGATACGCTTCCTCTGCAGTGCGTACTACGGACGCCTCTTCTCCAATGCGCTAAAGTGCCCTTGGCCGAGCGTCTACTATGACGAGACTGACCTAGGCGTCTTGCAGATCCACTGGCAGGGCGGCCTATCCTTATCGGATGGCATCGTGGCCGCAGGGCGACTCGTTCCGGATTTCATGATCCTAGGGTACCGCACTCCCAACGGCGTTGATGCTCGCCGCGCCGCCCAATACCTCGAGGGCCTTCGGCCTGGCTGCACCGTTCCACTGCGGCTCAAGCCGGCCCAGGTGGCGGGCTTGTCACAGCGATGCTGGGAGTTCAGTGAGTTCGACAGTCAGCCATGGTTCAACTTCGAGCTCGGTGCATGCGGTACGCTTCACGAGTGCTTTCGTCATTTGTATAACGGCGAGAGCACCGTACTGCCAGCCATCACCGAGGAGGACATCATCCGAGGACTGGCACACGCAGATGCGGGAGTACGCGCATTCTCCAGGGACCTATGAGCCTCACCCGATTTCGTGGACGCCTTACACGCTCTAAGTTCGGGGCGGAGGTGGCGCATGACATCGAAGAGAAAGGCAGGGCCAGCCGAGCGGCGTGAGCGCCGCGAGTTCAGCGCGGAGTTCAAGGCCGAAGCGGTCCGATTGGCGGCCCAGCGGCGCTCGGCCGGGGGGACGTGGACGCAGGTGGGTCGCGAGTTGGACGTGCGGCCCGACCAGCTCCGCGACTGGACCCGGCAGCAGCGGACGGCGAGCGGGACCGGCGACGGCCTGCCGGAGGAGACGCTCGAGCAGGAGAATCGGCGGCTGCGGCGCGAGGTGGCGGTGCTCCGCCAGGAGCAGGCGTTCGCAAAAAAAGTGGCGGTGTACTTCGCGAAAGAGTCGCGTTGAGGTACGCCGTGATTACTCGCCATCGCGTCGAGTTCGTCCTGCGACTCATGTGCCGCGTGCTTGAGGTGTCGCCCTCGGGCTACTACGCCTCGCTCAAGCGTCCGCCGAGCTGGCACGCGCTGATCGACGAGGTGCTGATGGCGCGGGTGCGCATCATCCACGCGGAGAGCGGTGAGACCTACGGCGCGCCGCGCGTCCACGCGGAGTTGCAGGCGGAGGGGCTGCCGGCGAGCCCCAAGCGCGTGGCGCGCCTGATGCGAGAGGACGGGCTCGTGGCGCGGCCCCGCCGCGCGTCGCGCGTCCACACGACCGATTCGAACCACGATCACCCCATCGCGCCGAACCTGCTGGCGCGGCAGTTCGATGTGCACGGCGTCGCCCTCGATCGCGTGTGGGTGGCCGACTTCACGTACATCCCGACGCGGGAAGGGATGCTGTACTTGGCGACCGTGCTCGATCTTGGGTCGCGTCGCTGCGTGGGCTGGGCGATGCGGGACACGATGGAGGACGAGCTTACGCTCAGCGCGCTCCAGATGGCGCGCGAGGCCCGACGGCCCGCGCCCGGGTTGATTCATCATTCGGATCGCGGCAGTCAATACGCGTCGGGCGCCTACCACGCCGCACTCGTCGCGCACGGCATGGTGGCGAGCATGAGTGCAAAGGGCGACTGTTACGACAACGCGGTGGCTGAGAGTTTCTTTTCGACGCTGGAGTTCGAGTTGCTGATGCGGAACGACTGGCACACCAGGGCAGAGGCCCGGCGCGCGATCTTCCGCTACATCGAGACGTGGTACAATCGGACACGCCGTCATTCCACGTTGGGGTATCTCAGCCCCGCGGCGTACGAGATGCAGGTGCTGGAGGCCGCGTAGGGCCTATCACTCACGCGTCCATTAATTCGGGGCAAGCTCACTACTCCCCACATTGTCACTCCCACCTGCTGCGGACATCACGCGACACGCGCTCTGATCGCCATCTGCACCGCCTCAGAGCTCGCGTTCAGCTTTGCTGTCCGATTCAACGCGCAGACATCTTGATCGTTCAGTTGCATTGAGTCCTATGGTTGGAACGCTACCGCCGAACCTCTTGTGGTGCCGTAGCTGTTTGTTGCGCTGATCCAGTACTCGTAGCTGTTCCCCAACTGCATCGAATTACTCGCAACCGTAAGTTCCCAACTGTAGCCGACCCTCTGTGCCGACATCGGATACGAGGTAGTGCCCCCGACACTCGTGCGACGATAGGTGAAGGTCACGGTAGCAGGTGAATCGGTGGGGAATACATCACCTCTGAAGGTGATGGTGTACACGCCAGAGACGAGCTGGCTATGAATCGGCTGCAGGGTGGTAACGATCGGAGGTCCTGGGACCCCTGATACGGAGAAGATAGCCGTCCCGCTGTGGCCTTCCGTTGTTGCGGTGATGTTGGCTGTCCCCGTACTCCTTGCAAGTACCACGCCGCCGTTGCTGACATGCACAATCGCGTCAGCGGACGAGCTCCACGTGAACGGCAGACCCGCCATGTCATTCCCAGCCGAATCAATCGCTACGGCGCTCAAAGCAAGCGATTCCCCCCAAGTGAGGGACCCGGTGCTCGCCCTGACCGCCACGGATGCTAGCGGTGGCACCGTAATCGTGGCCGTTCCCGATTTCCCTTCACTCAACGCAGTAATGGTAGCTGTACCTGTGTTGCTTGCGGTCACAAGTCCACCCTGCGATACGGAAGCCTCACCGATCAGCCCGTTCCCGCTATGGCTGGACGAAACCCACCCGATGGTTCGTCCCGTAAGTTCTCTTCCATTTGAGTCTCTCAGCGTGGCAGTCAATTGTAGTGTGCGCCCGCGCGCGAGGCTTGCGCTGCTCGGAGCGAGCACTACGGTGGCCACGGTGGCCACGGTAATAACTGCAGAGCCGCTCTTGCCTTCGCAGGTCGCTGTAACGGTTGCAGTACCCTCCGCTACCCCATCCACGAAGCCTGTTGCCCACACGGTTACGACGGCAGGATCTGATGACTTCCAAGTGACGCGCCGTCCCGTGAGCACCGCGGCGTTCGCGTCTCTGGGCGTTGCAGTCAGCTGCTGGTTCGGGCCCACACCTATGATTAGACTCACAGGCGAAACACTGACTGATGCCACCGCGGCGAGCGGCGTGGTCACGGTAACCGTGGCAGAACCGCTCTTGCCTTCGCTCGTCGCCGAGACGGTGGCGGTACCCGCCGCCATCGCCGTCACGAGGC